>JAKLEG010000090.1 GCA_022703175.1 Myxococcota bacterium
ATGCCGAGAGCGTGCCGACCAACCCGGTTTGCTACACACCGTGCCAAAGCTCCTACACGACGCCCACAGGCACGTTTGTGCCCTGCTCGGCCGAGGGACTGATGCTGGGCTGCCTTGCTGGCACAACCTGCACCAACGGTTCGTGTGTACCCACCGGTCAAGCGGTGCCGAGCTGTGGCGGCGACATCGACTGCCCCGACTACCAGGCTTGCATCCAAAGCCACTGTTACTCCAACTGCGAGTACGATTCGGATTGCAAGGCAGGGCTCGCTTGCCAGCGAAAGGTGTGCCGTTTGCCTTGCAGCACGGCGGCATCGAGCTGCGCCGATGGCCAGCATTGCCAAAGCGCCGACGGCGAAAACGGGTACTGCATGCCGCTGTTGGAGCCTGAAGGCTCACCCACCCCCTCAACCCCCGGGACCTTTTCGGTAAGCCAACCAAGCCTGGCCTTCACGAATATTCGAACCTCAGCGCTGTTTACGATCACCAACCACGCGGCGCAGGCCCTGGAATTTTCGGTCCGGAAGGTGCGCCACATCGAGTACACCGAGCAAGGCCCCCGCTACGAAACCGCGACGCCCTTGTTCTGGTTGGCCATGGGCACTGAAGGTGATGTTGTCGTGCGCCAAGAATGGACCGGCGTCATTGACGGCGAGGGCGGCACCATGACGATTGAGCTGGCCGGTGCGGCCAACGAGACTCTGCCGCGTTGGGATGGCAGACTCGCTGTCAGTACCCGCGGGTTGAGCGACCAAAACGTCGACCTTAGCTATGTAGAACGCCCCGACGGCCGCTGGGCGGGCAAAATGTACTACTTTGCCACCTTCGGTGAGCAGAACCTCCAGGCTTGGGTAGATGCCGGACGCACGGCCAACGCGGCCAACGTTGGCAATGCGTTCATCCAAAAGTGGGCCGCATTTAAACAGGCGGACGGCCACCTGAGCCTTGACGAATGGAAGGCGATACTCACCGCCACTGAAACGGGCTCTTGGGATTGGCTGCCTACTCGCGAGCGCTGCACCGAGACCTTCCCGTATGATCAGCACGCCGCCTGCTACCTCTATGACACAGGCCTCGCCGAGTACGCGGTGGATGAAGACGCCGCGCCCATTCCATCGGGATTGGTGGAGTTCCCCTTTGCCATGAATCTGCGAATTCCCGAGGGCGGCACCGGCGCACGTGTCGAAGGCCGAATCGAAAGCTCGGGCGCGCTGCAATTTCCTGGAAATCCAAGCATAACGCTGGTGTTCGAGCGGCCGGCCACTGAGTGCACCCGTACGTTTGAGGGTGGGTGCTTGGTGGACGTAACGGAGTTTTCCGCCACGTCGTATGTGGGTGGGCGCTACCTGACTGATGCCAGTGACAGTGGCTGCCGCAAGGTGGGCGCAACGGGGGCGTTCGAGTTGGCACGCACACCGTGGCTATTGCCGGGTTTCGAGAGCTTCACAAGCGTCGATACGGACAGCGGCCTGCGTTACCGCTACGAATGCCGCGACACCACGTTGCCATTTGGTGACCCGGACAACAACAAGGCCCTGAACCTGAGTTTCGCCAATGCCAACCCCGTGCCCGATGCCAATAGCCGCCGCCGTGACCTACAGCTCGTAGATGGTGCGCTCATTAACTCGAGCACGTTGTTCATTATCTTCAAAGAGACCTACCGGTCATTTTTGAGTGCCGACCCGGCCGACGATTTCTCGGCATACGGCTACCTCATCCTTGAACGTACGACAGCCGACCTGGCCGACGACGCCTTTGTGGGCTCACAGGTGCCCGATGGTTACGCAACGCGCCCATCGGCACTTGGCACCACCTGCTCTGCAGAGGCGCTTGGAATTGCAGGGGTGGGCAATGTCAACGCAGGGAACGCCTCGTTGGTGGCCAACGCCCTCATCGACGGCAACGTGGGCAGCGCCGGATCTGGAACCTATATTACCGCGTCGGGCGGAGCCGGGCTCTACCCGCACTACCTGTGCGTCACAAGCATGCCCGTCGACAACACCGACCCCAACGACCACACGGTGTCGTACGTGGCGCGCTCCTATTTCGACCACGGCCCTGGCCTCACGGTGGGTGACGCCGGCGTTGGACTGGATGCCGGAACGTGCCCTGGTGGCAGTACTCTCAGATATTTCCTGTGGAACAAACAAGCTACCGACGTGGAGAAACTGGCCTGCCAGGCGGCGGGTAGCTGTTTTGGGGTTTTCGAGCAGCAGCGCAGACGCGACACGAACTTTATTGCCGACCCGCTGTGGCGCTGCGATGCGGCTCACCAAACCACGGGCTGCGACGATCGAGCAGACCCACTGTCCGGCAAGGAGTTCATTGTGCCGCAAAGCGGCCAACCGGTGAGCGGCGTGCTGCCGCTCAATGCCGCGATTGCCGATGCCTTTCGCTACAAGACCCGCTTCCGCTCCCGCGAAGGCAGCGGCCTGGGGTTTGCGCCCGACACCTGCGCCGCGGGCATCGACGCGCTGCCGTATTGCTACGACCCTAAGCAAATCGAAATCATTGGACAGCGGCTTGGGTGCCTTACGAGCCTCTTCAACACCTATTTTGCGGCCCTGGGCGCAAGCCAAACCAAAGTACGCGACACGCTGACCGAAGCCTTTGCGTGGTACCCGTTGCACAGCGGCACCCCGAGCCGCGACGGTTTTGAGCGGTTACAGGCCGAGTTGCTCATTGCGCTCGGAGACGACGCCTATTCCAAGAGCTTTGCCTCGCGCTTCGACCTGGCCGGCAGCGCTGTTTACGGCTTTGAAGGCGGCCTGTTCGAGCCCGATGGCTTGAACCTCTCGGGCGGTGCCGGCTACGAGATGTTCACGCTGTATCAGGCCACCCAGTACTACCAGCAGGCCCTCGACCGCTTCTATTCGCTCGCACCAGCCCTGTGGGTATCGATCAAGGCGCCCAGCGCTAACGAGCATTTTGTAACCCTTGCCACGGTCGTGGCTTACTTCGATCGGTTGGTGCGCGCCTCCACGCAAAAGGCACGCGCCGCGAGCGAAATTGCCAAACGCTACCAGAGCTTCAATCGCCCGGATCTGGCGCGGCGGATCATCGAGCGGGCCTACGCCTCCACCTACATGGAATCGGTGATTTTGTCGCACCTGACGCTGCGGTTGGTGCAAATTGTGTCCATCGCCGACCGGCCGCAAATCAGCCAAAGCCTGCGCCAGGCCTCGCTGGGCTATCGCTCCGCTCTTTTGGACATGCAAGATGTCTACGACAGCATTACCGACACTACCGGCTTCTTTGGCTATGCCCCCGAGTACGTGCCGTTCCCGGCCTTGGATGCTGGGGAGAACAATGCGTTTGCCAAGCTGTTTGCCTCGGCACGACAGAAGGTTGCGGTGGCGGCCGACAAGGAGGATCGAGCGCTCAGTGCCGACCGCTCGTACGAAACCGACTCGGTGTCGTTCCAAAACGAGCTGATACGCGTCCAGAACACCTATGAAGACCAGTTGAGCCAGATCTGCGGCACGTTTGTGGCCGATGACGACCGCGTCTACCCGGCCATTACCAAGTACGCCCCTCTCTCGGCCAAAACCGCTGCCGTGGGCGACCCGTGTGGCCTGGTAGGCAACGGCCAGATCAGCGATGCGCTCGCGAGCGTTGAACTCGCTGGCCTCGACCTGAGAAAGGCAAGGCAGGCGGTAGAGGATGTTATTGGAGAGATCTACATCGAGCAGGATCGGGTGCAACAGCAGTGCGGCTTGATCGCGGCGCTGGCGGACTACCAATGGGAGAAGGAGGGCGAAATCAACAATCTGGAACGCGCGATCCGCGTGACCCAGGGGGTTCTCAACACGGCAGATCGGCTTCTAAACTCGGTGCAGCAGGCGTCGAGCTTGGCAAAGTGCTCGATCATCGCAGGGGTCGCCGTTGGCGGAGATTGCGCTGCGGCCATTGGCGCTTCGATCATGTGGACTGCAATCGTGGCCGCAAATGAGACCGCGCACCAACTTGGAGCCGTTCTCATTGAAGCGAAGCAGCGCGAAATCGAGGACATTTCCAAAGCAACCAAGCAGTGGACGACGCTTCAGCAATGCGAGGTGGCCCAAACCGATTCCACAGCGCGCATAGACTCGTTGCTGCTCAGCATGAAGCGCCTCGACCTGGAAATTCTCCAAGCCGAGAAACGCCTCGGCCTCACCGTTTCTCAGATGGTCCGCCAACGCCAGGAGGCTCAACGCCTGCAAACCGAGCAAAGCGAAACCGAGCAAATGACCATCGACCTGGAGGCGGCGCGCAACAACCCGAACGTGCGTATCTACAAGAACGACGCCATTGTCGCCGCCGATCGCACCTTCAAAACCGCGCTGCGCGAGGCCTACAA
Organism: Myxococcota bacterium; assembly: GCA_022703175.1. Lineage (GTDB taxonomy): Bacteria > Myxococcota > XYA12-FULL-58-9 > XYA12-FULL-58-9 > XYA12-FULL-58-9 > JACRCV01. Next base: position 4,340 of record JAKLEG010000090.1, read on the forward strand.
GGCCACAAAGGTATACGAGTACTACACGAGCCAATCGTACGACCGTTTGGGCGACCTGTTCCTCGTACGCATGGTGTCGCACGGTGACATCTCGCTGGAGTCGTATCTCGACCGGCTGGAAGAATCGTTTGTGACCTTTGAAGAGAGCTACGGTAACCCCGACTTGCGCGTGGCGATTCTGTCACTGCGCGACGACATCTTTCAGATCCCGCGCATCGGCCTCAACAACACCGCGCTTACCGACAGCGAGCGCATCGACGCCTTCCGCGCCAAGCTCAACGATGTGAAATTGTTGGACAATCGCGGCTATACCACGGTGGCCTTTGCGACCACCTTGGCGACCTTGTCGCCGCTCACCCGCAACCACAAAGTGCAGTATCTGGAGGCCGAGATTTCCGGTTATCAGGTGGGCGACACCTTGGGTCGGATTTACCTGGCACAAACCGGCACCGGAGTGGTGCGCGGTGTCGACGACTCTAAGGACTACTACGTACTACCTGAGCGCACCGCGGTGTTGAACCCATTCTTCAACGGCCAACGGGTGTCCGCGCCCGAGGTATACCGCAATGCGCGGCTGCGAGACCGGCCGCTTGTGAATTCGAGATGGGAGCTGGTGTTCAACCAACGAGACGAGTTGGTGAACCAAGACATCAATATCAACGCCCTGAACGACATCCGGTTGTACTTCTATTACTCCGACTTTACGGCGTTTTAGGTCGGTGGAGGCAAATTGATGAGAAGCGTGCCAATTTGGCGACTTACACTCCTGGGCGCTCTCGCGGCCGGTGCAACCGGTTGCGGCAGCGGAAATTCCGAAGATGGCACTGGCAGTTGTGAAACAGCAGCCGATTGCGATGCCAACCCTGCAACCAAAGGACAGCTATGCCTGAATGGCAGTTGTAGCGCCTGCACCGCCGATACCGAGTGCCAGCGAGTGAGCTACTACGGCGCTGGCAGCCATTGCACAGCAGCAGCCTGTGTGCGCGATGACGACGCATGCACACCGGGTGTGCTCGACTGCGCCTGTGCAGCAGGCAACAGTTGTGACGCCACGTTTGTGTGCGATACGGAGACCACCTTGTGCCGCGGCGCCAAGAGTTGTGCCGATATGGCGTGCCTGTTGCACCAGCGATGCAGTTTGCCCGCCAATGGCCAAGATGCCGCGTGCCTCGCCGAGTGCGAGCCCGGGTACGACTGGGCCGGCGATGCTGAGGGTTGCGTACCCACCGCGAGCAACTGTACCGCCGGTGAGCCGGACAGCATCTTGAGCGCCTGCAACGCCCAACACCGAATGTGCGTGATGGAGACGGTAAGCGCGCATTGCGGCACGTGCATTGATGGCTACGAAGAGCAGGCTGGCGCCTGCGTGGTAGGACACGTGGGTTGCACCAACGACACCGTTTGCGCAGCCACCACCGGCCGCGCCTGTGAACAGAGCGGCAATACGGGCTCCTGCACGGGCGATTGCTTGCCCGATTTTATTGAAGAGGACGCAACCACCTGCCGGCCGCGCGTTACCTGCGAGCCCAATCCGTGCGAGGTGAACGAGGTTTGCCGCGACCTACTGCCCGACCAGGATGCGGCGTGTTTGCCCGTGGACCTGAACGAATGTCAGCAGGCCGAACAAAGCCCACCGTGTGGCGTGGGCCAAGCGTACAACCGGGTGGATCATAGCTGCTCCACGTGCAGCTGCGCTGACGGCTCGACATTGTACCCGCTGATGTCCAACGTCGCCGGACGCACACCGCACTGCATCTGCACGCCGGGCCCGGGTAAGTACTTCGACGAGACGAGCCACGCCATCAAAGAGTGCGACCACGACCAAGACGGTTGGGTACGCATCAACGCCCGTGACGCCCTCGAAGCAAGCGACTGCGCGTTGCGCGTAAACGCCAAATGCACCGTTCGCCACATCGATCGCTTTGTATTGCAGGGCGACGAGAACGATGCCCCTCGCGAGGTGTCGCTGGTAAGCGATGCCGCAAGCTTTGACCCACTGCTCACCGACCTCGTCGTGAACGGCTTAGATCTCTACGAAACCGAGGCCAACGACACTTTTGAAGTGCGGGGATTGGGCGGCTCATCCAGCCCAGCCGTGCCCACCTACGCTACCGGCGGTGACGCCTCGGCGTCGCGTGCGCAACTGCCCCAGGAACTCAACAGCCTCACCAAAGCCTGCGGAAGCCTGGGTTCAAGCGGCAAGTCGTTTGACTACAACGACAACAAAATCGAGGACTTAGATGAATGGCAGGGAATGACAGACTACGGCAGCAACATGCAGGCCTGGCAGCGCCCGTTTGTGCACTTTAGCTACTACCTCGAGTTGTATGCGGGTTGGTTCGTGCCTACCACAGGCACCCCCGGCCCCGATGGCAAGGTGGACGGCGCCTATGTCATAAGCGAAAAGGGGCGCGGCGCAGAGCTTGCACTTAGCTACCCGGCCGGGGGCCAATACTGGAAGAGCTGCCACCGGCACCGGGACGCCCTCTATCAGACAGCCCCCAATGCCGACGCCCCCAATCGGACCATGGATTTTGCCCGCTATGCCACGCCGTTTGGCGGTAGCACTGGCGGCATGGGGCACCACGGCCAGTTCAAGTGCGTGCAAATGGCTACCGACGGCCCGAACATTACTCACCCCGAATACCTGAGCGCCGCAAACGCGGCGGTGGGCTACGTCGCTAACATGTGCCACCTGGGCGCGGCCTCGACGCTCCTAGGTACCGGCGCGCAAGGTGGCAACAGCTACGACCCAACGCTGGTTTGCCTGCCGTCGACGGTGTTTCCAACCAACGATCTCGTGCTCGTGTCGGCCAAGTACTTCAACCAGTTCGGCAACACCGTAAGCTACACGCGCGGCTGCATCGACGAATGTGACAACACCGAGCACAGCCACCTGCCGCAAGGCGAACGCTGCCCAGGCGTGCCCGATGATGGCTCGCTGCCGGCCAGCGTCACGTGTGACTCGCTGGAGGCCGACTACGGCAATGCCGTATGCGGTTGCGGCGAAAACTTCGCCCTGGAAGATTGCAGCATCGCCTGCGCCGATGCGCACCTGATGCAAAACCTCGGTGTCGACAATGCCAACGAGGTGCGCACAGGCTTTTGGCTGTGCGGCAACACCAGCGTGGCTGGCGGCGATGAGCCCGCCGATGGCAATGGCTTTGTGCTTTCGGGCTCGGTGGCAGCGCCCGGCGTGCTGCGCACGACGCTCTCTAACGAAACCTACACTCTCAAGTAACAGGGGATAGAAACCTATGAAGTCAGCTACTGTTTCGCAAATTGCCGCTTTGGTTGTCGCAGCTATTGCAACATGGGGTGCGAGTGCGCGGGCGCAAGAAGCCTCGGTGCCACGCGTGATCCACTATGAAGGCTACCTGGTTCAGGGCACAGGTCCGGTAACCAACCAAGCGCTGTCGATGACCTTCACGCTGCACAATTGCTCCATGGGCAACTGCACAAACTACGTCGTGCCGCCCACCCCCCAGAGCGTTAATGTTTCGGGCGGCCAATTTGCGGTTGACCTCGATGTATCGAGCGCCTCGGCGAATTGGATCTATGACAGTCCGAGCGGCGTCTACCTGGGCGTCAGCATCGACGGTGCGGCACTAAACGGCCGGCAGAAAATCCAGCCGGTGCCTTATGCGGTGCGCTCCAGCGAAGGCTACGACTTCAACGTGAAGCGCGACCTGACGGTGGCCAACAATGCGACCTGCTCGCAACTGAATGTGCAGAACGCCGGCAGCCCGGGTATCGAGTTGCGCAGCACCGCAGGTGGCACGCCGTTTGTCGATTTCTCGAATGACAGCGGCACGGACTTTGACGCAAGGATTCGGCTGACGGGCAATGATGAACTGTCGTTGGAAGGCGCGACACTCAAAACCGCCGCAATCAATGTGGCCAGCGGCACCGTTTCCGTGCAAGGTGCCAACGTTTTGGCTGGATGCACTTGGGTTTCGTACAGACCCACGGCCGGTGCCAATGAGGTATCAGTGATTTGTGGTCCAAACCCGCGCCCCACAAATATCCTCCGCATCTATCCGTATGTGTTCGGCGGCGGTTGCGAACCGGCCGGCTCGGCCACAACCACTGCAAGCTATCCCCGCGAAGTCTGCGTCTCGAATCCCTACGGTCCAGGTATGATTTGCGGCATCGATACCTGGGTTTGTAAGTTCTCTGCGAGCGGCACTCACGCTGCAAGCGTTCTTTGCTGCGATCAATACTAACGACCCCGTACGTGAGGACCGCGGCCTTCCACAACTGACTGTTAGCTAACCGAGGGGATGTAGCATTGCGCTTCTCCAGCATCTGGCGCCCGCTGACCTTGATTGCGGTCCTTGTCTCGGCCACAGCTTTCGCCGCCGACAAATCCGGCGTCGATCCGGCGCGGGTGAAGCTACCGAAAGGGCCCGGTTCGCTCGAAGGCATCGGTGAGAACGCCGAGCCCAGCATCAACATGGGCTCGGTGAGCTACGGCGTGCCCTTGGCCCTCCCCGCGGGGTACCAAGGGCACTCGCCCAAGCTCTCGCCGCGCTACAACTCCACCGGCGGCAACTCCGAGGTAGGGCTCGGCTGGTCGCTGGGTGTGATGAGCATCGAACGCAGCACCGCCAAGGGACTCCCCAAATACGACAGCAGCGATACCTTTGCGGTAGGTGGCAGCGACGAGTTGGTGCGGCTGCCGCAAACCAACATCTATCGCGCCCGCTTCGAGGGCGGCTTTGTGCGCTACCGGTTTGTCGACGCTGCCGGCCTCGCCAAAGAAGGCTACTGGGTAGCCGAATTCCCCGACGGCAAGGTGGGGACCTTTGGCGCCACCGCCGACGGCACGCTCGTTCCGAACGCACGGGCGTCTGGGCCGAACGGCACCTTTGCCTACTATCTCGTTGAAATGGTGGATGTTTACGGCCATGCCGTGCGCTACAGCTACCGCAAGGCGGGCAATCGACCGCTGCTGGCCGAGATTGGCTGGGTGTACGCGGGCACGACACCCCGCTACCGAATCGCGCTCGGCTATGAGCCACGCGCAGACACCGACCCAGGTGACACGCTCAGCGATGGTAAACCCGGGTTTGAGATGCGCCTTGCTGAGCGGGTGCACGATATTGCCGTGTACGTGCGTGGCACCCTGCTGCGCCGCTACCAGCTCAGCTACGAGCCCTATGCGATAAGCGGCGGGCTCACGCGCCTGGCGCGCGTCATCACCATCGGCAGCGATGACACAAGCCAATACCCAGTGGCGTTTTCGTTTGAGTATTCGGACGCCCTCGGGGCTATGTGCGCGGGCAGTGGTTGTGCCGTACCGAGTGTTACCGCCATGGGCTCGCTGGGCGTGGATTTTCGCACCGGCCAAGCAGACCTGGTAGACCTGAACGGCGACAGCCTGCCGGACGTGATGGATACCAGCACCGGCCAACACCGGATCCATCTGAATCGCCTGAGTGCCAATGCCGGGCAGAGTTTTGGCGTCGCACAGGCCTCACAGACGGTTACTAACAGCCTCGCACACTTGGATGCGCCGCGAGTGCAGCCGGTAGACTTCAACGGCGATGGCTACACCGATTTGGTGGACGGCACGAACCAACGGGTTCTCTACAACTTTGGCGACGGTGACTGGCACCCGACGGAGATCTTGACGAACGGCCTGCCCGACTTCAGCGCCAACGCCAACCTCCGCTTCTTCGACTACGACTTAGACAAGAAGCCCGACATCATCGACGCCAGCCACAGCACCACGGCGTATTACTTGAACCGCGGCGACGGCACCTTTGCCAGCGTGGCCCTCGTGGGTGACGCGATTGGTTGGGGTATCGCCGACGACGGCCTGCGCCTGGCCGATATGAACGGCGACGGCATGCAGGATGCGATTCTCGCGCTGCCAGGCTCGGTGGCCTACAGATCCTACCTCGGGCGCGGCACCTGGGCCGGCACAGAAGAAATGTTTGGCGTGCCAATAGACTGGGCGCCCAACGAGATTCAGTGGGTCGACATCAACGGCGATGGCCTCACCGACGCCGTGGTGGTGCGCGCTCTCTCCGTGTCGTATGCACTCAACCGCAACGGTGACGAATTTGACGCAGCATATGAGGTCAAAGGCGCCGACGTGGTTGGCGACCCGATGCCCGAAAAAACGGGCGAGGTAAGCCTGCGCTTTGCCGACATGAACGGCAGCGGCTCTATCGATGTGGTTTGGATCAATGCGTCGGGAAAACTGTCTTACTTGGAGCTCTTCCCCGAGCGCCCAAACCTGCTTACGCGTGTGGACAACGGCATCGGCAAAGTCATCGAAGTGCAGTACGGCACGGCCGTGTCGCACATGGTGCGCGATGGTGGCATCGAGGCCTGGAGCGACCGTTTGCCGCACCCCATGCTCACGCTCGACACCCTCGAAACCTACGACACTCTCTCGGGCGTTCGTCAGACGCAGGAATTCCTCTATCATAACGGCTACTTCGATGGGGTGGAGCGACAGTTTCGTGGTTTTGCCAACGTGGAGGTACGAACCACCGGCGACGCCAGCATAGAGAGCGGCGAGGTGCGTTACACCTTCGACGTGGGCAAGGGCGACCCTTACCGCAAGGGACTCCTGCTCACCCAAGCCACACTCTCGGGTGACGAACCTCTGAGCGCAAGCGAGAACAGCTTCGAAGACTGCCTGGTCGCCGAAGTGCCGCAGAACATCGAGCCTGCGGTGCGCTACGTGTGCCAAACACGCACGGTGCAAACCCTACAAGAACGGCAGCCCGAGAGCGCCTGGGTCACCCTCGAATCCGCCTCTAGCTACGATGCCTACGGCAACGTGCTATTGGCGCAGAAACTCGGCGTCACAAGCGTCGGCGGCGGCGCCTGTGAGCCGTGCACTGCCACTGGTACCTATGGAGAACCCTGCGGCACAAGCTGCCTCGGTGACGAGGCGTTCAGCGAAACGCTCTACGTCCCACCCACAGCCACCTCCGGGCGCTGGCTCATCCATTTGCCCTACTCTGCAAAGAGCTACGGGCGCGAAGGCTCTGACACCTACAAAGAGCAGCGCACCTATTACGACGGCGAAGCCCATGTTGGCCTGCCCTTGGGTCAGGCCACTCACGGCCAACCAACGCGCATTTCGCTGAGGCGCGATGCCGCAAGCAACCCATTCGTCGACAGCTCACGCCAACGCTTCGATGCGCATGGCAACGTGCTCGAAACCTGGGACGCGAATACTCACAAGCGCCGGTTTGGCTACGACGCCGACGGCCTGTTGGTCACGAGCGAAGAGGTGCTGTTCGACGCTGCCGAGCGCGAGACAAAGTACGCACTCGTGCGCGAGGCTGCCTACCATCCGCTGTATGAGCAAGTGACTGATGCCTCGGCGTGGATGCTCGCCCAAGGCGACACCGTCACGTCACCAAGGCGAGCAACGCTGTTCGATTACGATGTCTTTGGCCGCATGACGAAGCTCGCCGAGCCTGGTGATGCCCTAGCTTCAGCCACGCACGAGTTCAGCTACGATCTCGCAAGCCCCCTCTCGCGCATCGTGACCCGCGACCGCAGCGTCGCTGGCGGGGCCTTGGATACCCTTGGCATGACATGTTTCGATGGCCTGGGCCGCGAGCTGCAGAAGCGCACGCTCGTGGAAACCGGTTTGTACCAGGCCTCTGGTTTCACGTTCTTTAATGTGCAGGGCAAAGCCCGAGCCGTGTTTCAGCCATTTGCAAGCAGCAACGCCCATTGCGAGGCCGCGCCACCGCCCTCCACATTGGGCGTGCTGACACGCTTCGACGCTACGGGGCGTCCGCTCGTGCTCACGCACCCAGATGAAACGTTGTACGGCACAGCCTCCACCGTGCGTTCAGAATACCGGCCACTCGCGAACTGGGCGTACGACGAAGCAGATGGCGATGCGGCAAGCGAGTTCTTCGATACACCTACGGTGACGTTCAAAGACGGCTTGGGGCGGACGGTACGGATCGACCGCTATCTTGAGGCCGGCGCAGAACCTCTTACGATTCGCTTTAGTTACGATGAGCTCGGCCGACTCGCGAGCGTGACCGACGTTTCAGGGAGCACGCGCAGCTACCGGTACGATTTGTTGGACCGCGTGGTTGAGATCACCGACCCCGATGCGGGTCGAATCGTGCAGAGCTACGACGACGCCGGCAATCTCATCACTACGACCGACGCTCGTGGCGAGACCCGCCGCATGCGCTACGACGAAGCCAATCGACTGCTCGAAGACTGGCACGAGGGTGACGAGAGTGGCTCTAAAGTCAGCTACCTCTACGACCGTTCTCTGACCTGCCCCGAGGCAGCGCCATGCACCCATGCCGAGGGAGCGCTCGCGCAGGTTAACTACCCGGCTGGTGTAGATAGCTTTGGCTACGATGTTCGCGGTCGCGCCACCACCACCACGCGGCAGCTCGCGAACGCCAGTTTCACCACGGCCGTCGCCTACGACAACCTCAACCGAGTCACGAGCCGAACCTTTCCAACCGGCCAAACGGTCACCACGAGCTTTGACCTGGCCGGCCGCGAAATAGGCGTGCCTAATTACGTCGACGAGGTTCGTTACAACGACCGGGGATTGAACGAGCGGCAGACGTTTGCGAATGGCGTGATCGAAAGCCTCACCTACGATGCACGCTTGCGGCTCGCCACGCGATTCGGCGTGAGCCCAAGTGGCGGACTCATCCAGGGCCTAAGCTACAGCCGCGACCGAGTTGGCAACATCACCGACGTTAGCGACGCTCGCATGAGCGACGGCGGTCCAAGCGCCAAGGCTCACTACGCCTACGATGCCTGGTACCGGTTGACGGGCGCCGAGCTCGATGCCGGCAGCAGCGCCTGGCACGAAGCACTCAGCTATCGCTACAGCGTAAACGACAACATCGAGAGCAAAGTGTCGAGCTTGGCCGAGCTGAGCGAAGAGCATGTGGGCGATTATCAGTACCAACCCACCAAGCCGCACGCGGTCACGAAAGCGGGCACCACGTACCTGGCTTACGATGCTGCGGGTAACGTCGTGCAACGCGGCCTCGATACGTTCCAGTGGGACTTCGCCGGCCGGCTCACACGCACCACCCAAGGCAACCGCCAGCTCACCACGTACCAGTATGGTGCCGATCGCTTTCGGGTGAGCAAACACGAGCGCGGCTCACAGAGCTACTACCTAGGTGACGACTTTGAACTGCGTGATGGCATTGCCACAATCTACGTACGCATTCAGGGGCAGCGGGTGGCCAAAATCGAGTCCACCGAGCTGGCTGCCACAGTATTGCCCGACCTCAGCCCAACCGCTGGCGATGGCCAAATCACCGCGGCCGATGCACTCGTGGCCCTGCAGGCAAACGACGACCCCGCGCTGATCGACAGGTTGTTGAGTGCAGCAGCAAAGCGCTCACTGGTGGCAGCCACAGGGGGCCTTACCTATTTGCACCACGACCCCTTGGGTAGCGCTGTCGCGACCACCGACGCGGCCGGCGAGCTCACCTCGCGCACCGAGTACTACCCTTATGGTACGCCGCGCTACGAGAGTGCCGGCATATCGGAGGACTATTCGTTCACCGGCCAAGAGCGCGATCGGTCGGTGGGGCTGTCGTATCATGCGAATAGGTACTACGACACTCGAATCACTAGATGGGTCTCAGCCGATCCACTCTTCCTTGGCTCGCCTACGACCGCGGTTGAGAGGCCGTTTGAGCTGAATCTTTACAGCTACGGTTCCAACAACCCGGTGGTGAACACGGATCCCAATGGATTGCTGCCGCATGGGGCCATGAGCGAGCAGATCGTTCATAGCTCACCGGAGTCACGGGAGGCCGTCGGTCGTATCGCAGCCCAGACCGCGATTGAGTTGGCGCAACCGAGCGAAACGGACCTGGCGCTCTACGGCACGGGCCTTGGAGCGGCAGCCGCAGACGGGCCGTTGCCGATTGGCGATTTCTATCTGATCGGTGCGGTGACCAAGGTGTTTGGCTCGGCCGCTGGCCGCGCCTTTGGCAAGGTACTCAACAAGGTCGACGACGTTGCCGCGGCTGCCACCAAACGATTCAGCAAAGAGAAGGAAGCCCTTGTTGACATGGCCAAAGCGGACAAGAAAGCCGGCGGGATCTCTCCTGACGACATGGATGCCTACAAGGAGTTGAACCAAGGGCTAAAGGACCCGTTTCCCGTCGGAGAAGTTCGAGGCCCAGAAAAGCATCCCCCAAGGAGAGCGGAGTCGAAACCCGGCCCGGGGCAGGAACGCCACGGGCATGTCGGGCCAGTTGAGCACATACCCGTGAAAGAGGCGCCATGAGTGACGATAGGTCGGGCAGCTCATTGCCCCCATCCATCTGGCTACGAGTGGGACAATCCCTTGGCATCGAGGTCGTTGCGCCCTTCGTATTGAATCTGCCATCTGGAGCAGCTGTGAACGCGACCGCAGTTGTGAGGCACTTCGGGGCTCGTCTCGGAATGCTTGTCGTCGATGATTTTGACAAGGTTCGGCAGATTGAGGGCGAGTTGGACGATGCAGGTTACGGCTATTCGGTAATGGACGAGCCTAAGGTCGACGCACCGGGAGTCGTCGAAGGTTACATTGAGGTGCTCCGCGATTGGGGCTGGGCAGGTCCCGAGCAGGACGAGCCAAAATGGCTGCGCCAAGATGGCGGCGCCACCTAATCCCATTGGATTGTTCAGCGACAAGTTGCCGTCGGTCATCGGCGTGCTCGATCCGCCCCCCGCCCGCGGTTGCCTCTCCCCGGCCACCCCCGCGCCCCGGCCGCCCCACACCTTCCCCGTCCGGCGCTCGCGCGCCGGGTTAATGAAGGGTGTCGTTGTT
>JAKLEG010000091.1 GCA_022703175.1 Myxococcota bacterium
GCTTGACCAAGTGGTGCCGATCGACAATCTGGCGCAGGAAGCTAACGGGATCGCCGTCTACGAGGAGCACTGAGGCAAGGTGAACAGCTGATGGATCAAGGCCGTACTTCAGCGGGCGAAGCCGCATCGCTTCACGGACCAGACCAACGACACTCGCGGGACAGTCTTCAGCCGCGGGGTCGAGAGGCGAAAGAGCCGGCGAAGTGCAACGACAACGAAGCACTTTCTTCAGGCGCCGCGCAACGCTCGATAGGCGACGCTCACGCAGAAGCAGCGAAAACGCCAGTGTAAGACCTTGTGACAGCGTTTCCCAAATGTAGGCGCGGTGCAATGCGAGCGGTACGGCCAGGGGTCTCAACGGAGTAGCGGCATACCTCGCTATGATCTCTAGAGCACTATCGCCTCTGATCAGCCGGTTGCGAATCGTTAGAAAGGTGTGGCGACGGCGCCTTTGGCTCTCAGTAAGCCGCATGTCGCCTCTGCGGAAGTCCAGGCCAAGTAAGCCCTTGATGAGCGTCTGCTCAGGGCCGGAAATCTCGCTCAAGCACCAAGGGTGCCGTCCACGGCTCGCGGCAAATGCGTCGGCAAGCTCGTGGCCGCGTCGAGTCAGCTCTGGCCGCATTCCAGAGTTCAGTAGGCCAAGTCGACGCAGCAATGGGCGATATGCGGCAAAGGCTGTGTTCTTGTACAAGCGCTCAGGGCGCTTAGGCCGAGTGCCTTCGTTGTTCGCGAGGTAGTTCGTTGCTCGCTGGCGCCCGACGATATCAGGGCAAACCCTCGGCGAATCGCCGAGATGGAGCTTCGCTTCATCGCAGGCAAGACCAGCTTCCAAGCGGTGGATTGCTCGGATCGGCGCGCCAGCCTGTTGGACTTCGTGAACAGCCCAACAAAAGAAGCTGAGGTATCGCGCACGACGCGTTAGCACCGATAGTTCAGGTAGCAGAGTGTCGGCAATTCTGTCGGCCTGAATGCCAAGGCCGAGCGCATCCACAGCGCGCTCCCGCGCCGGATCGGCTTCAACCCAACGCAACCGAACGTCGAGTTCAGTCCCGGTGACTTGACCCTTGGTAGGGCTACTAGCTCGCATTTCCAAACAACCTCGACAACTCGCCAAACAATTCGCCCCACTGCGACGTGAAGCCATAAGCCCCCAACCGCAGGGCTGCCGGCCGGTTCTCTCGAGCATTCTCGGGATTGGCAAAGACGATGACAGGTGCCCAGAGGTCAGAGGCCCGCATCCCGCGAATGAGTTCCTCTGCACTTGAGCAGACGACATCGTCGGGCCTTCTGCCCTTCATGAATCCCCAACTCGTAATCACCGCGTCAAAGGGGCCGCGATTGCCAAGCGCACTCAGCGCGTCTGCCGGCTTACTGACGTTCACGATGGTGCAGTCATTGCCGTTGCCGCTGGCCGCTTTCTCCAGAAGCTTACGGCCGTCATCGTTGTTCTGCGGGTTGGCGTCGACCCAGAGAAGCTTCTTGCCGGCCAGTACCTTGCCAAGCTGCGCCCGAGGGCTGGTCTGATCGCAGATGGCCTCCAAATACTCGTCGAAGCCGCGAAAATCCGTGCAGTTCTTGCTGTCGTAGCTAAGTAACTCGACGCCTTCGTGCTCGCGCCAGTATTGAGCCTCGACACCGCCCACGTCGTTCACGATCGCGTAAGCAATGGGGCGATTCTGTGGCAATGGCCCCAAAAGTGCCAAGACTTCAGAGCGCAGCTCGTTCAAATAGGCGTCGGTGAATGAAAAACCGATGTAGAGCAAGGTGCGTGTGCAAAACAACGACCGGAGAAAGGTCGTGTAGCTGGGGTCGCCATGCAGTCGACGACGGTAGTCTTCACGCGTAAATACGATGGTGGCGGCGTCATCATGCTCTACACAGCCGTGCAGCTTGACGACCGAGGCCGCGCCCCTTTTCTCCCAGACATTGGTGCTCCACCAGAGCTTGTTGGGTAACCGCAAGACGTTGGCATAGGCTTTGGAGCTCGCAACCTCGCCGCTAAGAAACGGGTCGAAGTTCGTCGTCAGCACGGCACGAAACGGCGTATGTGCCAGCCAGTCGCGACGTCTACTTATGGAGGCGTCGTCTGGATTCCGCACCAGCGCGGCTCGAAGTGCGTCGTGAAACCCCTTGCCCAGCGCATCACGCAAAGTTTGCGCCGCGGCCTCCAAAGTCAACGAGTCTTTGGGCTTGCGTTCGAGCTGCTTTGATACGTTGTCCCTAAGGTCGGCCGGCACCTCGGGCCGCGCTGCAAGCCGTCGCAGCAAGCTCAACCAGTCGTGTACGCCACCGGCCGAAAAGCCAGCCCCGACAAAGGCCACGCAATTGCCGTCGCGTATCTCGTGAAGAAGTCCTTCTGGTATATGGCGGGCCACTCTCACCCCCGTTGCGCCGCTAGCGCGGCAAGTGGTTCAACGCGGCAGACAAGCTCGCCAAGATTGCTTCTGGCGGCTCTTGTTTCCAAGCGTACCCGGCACCACCGTCCATGCCGGCCATGGCGGCTAGATCTAACCGCTCATCATCAAAGGTGGCAGCGGTGGTGTAGCCCCCCTCGAAGACGACAGCGACGCGAGCGCGTTCTTCCAGCTCGCGCAGTACGAACTTCTTGTCGGGTCCAGACAAGCCGTCACACCGCAAGAATAGAATCTCCGAGTGTGGCCGGGCGGCTCGCCCCAAATGTGGTGCCAGTGCCTTTCGATGCTCCGCCAACTCGGAACCGAGTGCCGCGCACTTGGTCGCAAAATCGGGCGTCTCGACGCCATTCACCAGCACCTCAAGAAGCTCGCTCAAGAATGCCATGAGAGCAGCTGAGTCCCCACGATGTCGTAGCCACTCAACAGCGTTCAAGTACCCTAGCCCTCGAGCAGTGCAGGAGAATCCTTTACCGGGAGCATCGGCAAAACGGGCATCTTCGTCAGAACCGGAGTAGGGATCATGTCCGCCGCGCAGATACTTGGCAGCAGCCATGCACCCATCAAAGTCGGCGTGCGCGATGATTCCATCAACAGGCCCAATCCGCTGTACCAAGGCTGAGGTGATCAATTGGGGGCAGGCGCGTGCGTCGCGTCGAGGCACCAAAACGAAACGCGGGTCGCCCTTCATGGCTGGCCACTGCGGGTGGTCGTGGTGGTCGAGCCAGAGAGCAATTCTGTCGCCCGCCTCCCTGAGAAATGGCTCGGTGGCCCGCACAAACCCGTCACGGCTGGCGAAGGCTACGTCCAGGATTACGATACGGTCACCGGCCAGCGGCGGTAGCCGATCGGGCCTCTCGACAAAAGTCGTTGGTATCAAGGATCCCCCCCCCGACATCCTCGCTCGCTCTATTGCTTGCGCGCCCAGCGTCGTCGCCAATAGTTTGCCCAACAGCCCGCACGGGGCAAGGCCAGTCTTGACTCTCACGCATTGGTCGGACGGGTGTCCGATTCCGGCGCTTGCCATACAGCCAAGCGGCCCAAGGTTTCGGCCTCAAGGACGCGCTTCACCCAGCAATCAACGAGATGACAGGCCCACCACTCGTAGCGCGCCTTGCCATCTAGAGTTTCTGGACCTTCGGCGTGGTGGTAACGGTCGAAGGCCTCGGCCAGTGAGCCTTCTGGTTCAAAAGTGCCACCCGGAACATCGACGACCCCGCTGACCAGAGACTCCGGAAAGATGTCGAATTCCAACTTGAACATGGCTCGAAATTTCGAATCGGATAAGAGCGCTATCGCCAGGACGCTCATCGTGCACGCCACGCGCCTCTCTGACCGTGGCTTCGGAGCAAGCGCCGCTACTTCGGCATCTTGCGGAACGACATGAGGATTTGCCTTCCGTGCCTTGCACCGGTTGCGGGCCGGGCTATTGCCGAGCGTTTTCTTCATATGCCGAGCATAGCTTCCCGCCGCGACAGAATACGTCGCACTCACTATCCCTCCTCTTCCTGGCAGATTTTTGGAGGCGTACACTGGCTCTCGCTCATGCAGACGAGCTGAGGGACCAGGCCCTTTGACGCTCGACCAACCTACCCACTGAGGCAAGGTGGCAATGCCTGACGTCGGCGCTGGAGTGCGACGCCGCCATGAGGAGTTGACCACGATCTCAACGATTCCAGGATCAATTGAGACTGCCTGCAACTTGTTGATTGCCGTGCGACGTTCGGTCGTTCAAGTGGGGTGCGTCGATTCTTGGGAGGTCGAAGCGTGAGCAAACCAAATCAATCGAGAGAGCACAAAAACGACGCGACGCGGATGGTTGTTCATGGCTTACAGGCGCTGCCAGCGGCGCCGTTAGAAGCACTTTTCACCAAGAACTACAACGCCATCGTCTCAGCTTACTCCTGCGCACCGGGGCCTGGGTGCGTCGCCCTTGCCTTCGACCAGGCTCACGCAATTGCGGCCACCGAGTTCATGAGTTGTGCTGGTGTAGTCGAGGGCGCGGATACGCTCATCGTAGGGCGACATGAGCGCGCCACGCTCTCGTTGAGCAACGATGCTAGCATGGCCCTGCGCCACCTGATGGTGCGGTACACGCTCGATACAGAGGGGCCATGTCTGCGCGTTTACGATCTCAAGACGCGCCAGGGCTTCTTGGTGCCGGACATCGGCCTTTGCGAAACAGTGACAGCCACGGGCCCGCTGCATATCACCGTCGGCGCGTATGAGATGTTTTTCTTGCCGGTGACTGAGCCGCGCATCTGTTGGCCCGATACCGCTGCCGCGGGATGGGCAATGTTGCCGTCGTGGCAAATTCTCGATCGGCGACCGCCATGCCTCGAACCAAACGCCATCGAGATGTCTGAACGCATGGGCATCGCGATGGTTGGCAACAAGACACACATAACGATTCTGCCGGGAGTCACCGAACCATCGGTCGTAGCCAATCCCGAGGCCCATCCGTCTGACGCCGTGGCTGTGTTGACTGTTGCTGGGCCCACCGGAACCGCAACCTACGCCGTAACCGCATCACAATTGAAGCTTGGCCTGCTACTTGGCCGCTATGATCGTTGCGGCGTTGGCGGGTCGCATCCGTTTTTCGATGAGACGGTGTCTCGGGTGCATGCTTTGCTGCTGCAGGAGAACACGACAGTGATGGTGTTCGACACGGCATCCACGAACGGATTGCGTGTCGACGGAATGCCTACGGTAGCTGGCTGTTTGGCCGATGGAGCCGAGATTGAGTTAGCACCAGGGAATACGATCCGGTGGCATGAGGTCTGACGCGCTCTGAGTTTTAGGTCGATTGGGCCTGGAAATGTTGTCACGGGCAAATGGAGGAACCAAGATGGCCGTCAAAGTCCCACGCGTCGCGCCCGCGACTCAGATTCCAGAGCAGGGCAAGCTCGAGCCGTTGATACTCAAGCCGGCCAAAGCCGAGCGCAACCCATCGAGCGAGACCGATCGACTTGTTGCCCAAATCGTCGGCCCAACCCGGGAGGACCGATTGCGATCGCTCTTGCTCCTAAGGGCTGGGCAGGAATCCGAATTGGATGGCCTGACGGCGTTGGAGTCCAAGCTACGAGTTGGGTGGTGGGCGAAACACCCGGAGCAACCGATTCTCGACGGCCAAAGACCTGCGGTTCAGCGGCGCGACTTCTTTGAGATCGTCGATAATTTTCAGTGTGAGACCCTGCTTTGGGACACGACAGGATGGCGACCTTGGACGAACAAGGTAGTGCTCACGGGTGTCGTTCGTATCGACGGTCAATGCCGTGATGTCGTTGAGTTGTTTGGACCCGAGTCGACGACGATCTTTTTGCGGCTAACACGAGCGGCAAGGCTCTACCGCCCTAGCATCGCTGTGTTCAAGGCCTTCAACCACCTCGCCAAGGGGGGCGCGTTCTCAGCACAACGTTGTGGCAACGGAACCGCAACTCTTACCTGGAGAGTCGCTCACGCTCCGTTAGCACCTGAGATGATCAAGAACGCCAGGATGGGCATCCGAACCCTGGGAGCGCGGCTCGCCGCCGCTCTCGATAGTGCGCACCAAGAGCTCGCCTCGGTCGGCGATCAACTCGAGCTGGGCAAGGTGGCTGATTTCGAATGCGTGAGTGAGGTGTATCACTGACGACGTCGACAACAGCCGTGCGTCAACCGTTGAACTACCCGGCAAGTCTGGGGGAATCCTCTCCTGGGCATTGCGGCCACGTTCATCCACATCTTGCAAGATTGCGCGTCGAAGTGCCTCTTCAGGCAACCGCCTCTGCCAACGCCTGCCTCACCCGCACCATCGCCTCCGTATCCTGTCCGCAATACTCCAAAAGGCCCTGATGGATCTCGTTGCGCCGTTTGGCGTCGGGCGTCATGAGCGCTTCGACGTAGAGCCGCGCTGCCTCCTGACCTTCTTGCACCGCGAGCTTGTCGTAGCTCATGCCGGGCACGAGCACGGGCAGCACCTTCTTGATCGAAAACGAGCCGTGGAAATCCGGGTGGTAGTAGTGGTCGCGAACGAGCGCGCACAGATCCCAGCACCGGGCCTCGATGGCGGCGAGTTGCTTGGCGTATTTTGGGAGTGCCTTGGCCAGGTCGCGCAGGATGCGGATCTCGTAGCTGGTGTAGATGCAGACTGTGCCCTTGGTTCCCAATGACTCGATCACCGTCTCGGCAAACTCCTTCCGCGGGTCCTCATCGGTACGGCACAGATATTCGTCGTGCTTGAGTTTTCCGGCGCTCGTCTGGATGTGGTTCGACCATTGAAACGGTAGTGTCTGGAAAGGGCGCGTGCCCTTGTACCGCGGCAAGGCGACCATGAAGGTCTCGAAGTCCAGGTGATGCACTGGGTGTTCGACGTCGGCGAGCGCCGCCGCGAGCCCAGGGCCCACGTGGTCTTTCCCTGAGAGCACGCACTTGCGCACCCGCGCTTGCAGTTCGGTTAGTTCGAAGTCCTTGGGCACGTCCTCGATGGATTCGACTTCAAGCGACTGAAGCAGCGCCCGCTTGTTGGCGTGCAGTTTTGGCAGCTCGTCGAACGGGTGCTCGGGGAACTCCATGTCGCGGGTGCAGTGTTCATAGAACGGGCAGTCGTAGGGGTCGAAGCACTGGTCGCCTGGCTCAATTGCGGGCGCCTTACCGGCGGCCAGCATGGTGTGCATGGCCTTGACGTTTTTTGCGACGTCTTTGGCCATCCCGGGCACCAGGTCCGAGAGGTCGTGCAGTTTGAACAGCTCCTGCACGTCGTAGCGTTTGCCGTCGTAGATGTACTCTCGATTGAGCGTGAGGATGCCGGCTTTGCGGATCTTGAGGCCGGCGCCAGTGAGCACCCAGTGCTGTACCGCGAGATCGTTGACGTTCACGTCCTTGACGTCCAACGCCGACTTGACCTCGATGAGGTCCCACGGCCCTCCCCTCACGCGTACCAGAATGTCGGCCCGGCTGCGCACGCCTTGGTGCAGGAAGGAGGCCTCGAAGATGGCCGGGACCTTCGGGTTGGCCATGGCCTCGAGTGTGGCCGCCACGGCTTCTTCGTGATGGAAGTGGTCGGCCTTGATGAGCACGCCGCCAGGATGCCGGGTGGTGGCGAGTTCACCGACTTCGTGGCCGGTGTCGAAGATGGCCTGCGTTCCGGCATCGATCGCGCCCATGAGGCCGCGCTCGTAGCACTCGTACCAAAGCTTCAGGTGGCACTGCAGGCCAGAGAGATAGCGAGATTTGGAGAGCTTGGGCGCGCTGCGTTTGGTGTTGGGCACCATGATTCCCCCTGTCCATAGGTGCTGCCTGCCCCCCGAGGATGGCGCCGGCCATCGACAGAATACGTCCGATGATGAGCTGCTACGCCATGAGCTTTAGCCGAGCCTTGCTATGCTCATGGCATCGTTCAAGTGTCGCAGCAAGACGCCTGATTTGCCCCCTGGCATGAGCCTTGGGGGCCACATGGAGGTGGTTGGATGTGTCGCAGGCGCTCGAGAACGCCGATGAGCAGAATCCGGCGTCAATGGACGGAAGCAAAGGAGAGACGTGCACGCCCGAGGGCATTTTCCTACTACCGGCGGCTCTATCGCCTGGCAAAAGCGGCCACGGCGTTCAGGCCGACCCATGTGAGGGCTTGGTCCTTGAGGGCAACCTTCGCAGACTTGGCGGCCATCCAAGGAGGCGACGATGCCCTGGCCCTTTGGCGCGATGCCATCGACTGCGCACGCATGCTGGCGTCTAATTACCGGCGTAAGTGCCCCAGCATGACGACGCCGATGAAATACTCATCGCAAGAGCGCGGTACATTCAAGGCGGCAGCGCGTGGAAGGTACGCCGCACAGAAATCAACCCGCGGTCCAGCCCACTTCTCAGCAGGCGCAAATCCTACCGTCTCTAGCCGTTCTAGTAGGCACTGTTGCATGGACGTAGCGACGGTGCTCCGGCAACTCTTGGGGACCCTCGGCGCAACGAACGAGAGGGCCACACGGTGATAACCATGTTCGCCCTTGGCCGTACGTTTCGCCGCCTTTGATGCGGCTTTGAGCGAGCGCCCCGCCGCGCTCCAGAGGTCAGACAGTAGGGAGTGTTCCGAGCTGACCTTCGGGAAGGTTGCCTTGGCTTCGACAAGATAGCGTGTCTTGTCATTCCCAAGGAGCAGGTCGCACCGGCCTTCGTACTCCTTCACCTTGGTTGCGGGCGCAGTCTTGGCTCGTTTCTTGTGGATGGAGAACTCCTCGAGCGCGGTCCATCCCGAGCTTACGGCGCCAGCAGCAAGCATGCCGATATCGGCGCGCTCGGTGTACCGGTAAGGCAGGTCGAACTTGTAGCCGTTGTGGGTTGTCCACCCGACATATGCCCGCTGTGCCTCAATCCATGCCCAAAGCAGAGCTTGCCACTGGTTGGCCGCATCCGCCTGGGGCCATACCTCTCCGTCGTGGACCCTAACGACCTGGTCCGATGTGATGATTCCGCCGCGTTGCCTACCTTTCTTCATAGTCTTTGTGTCTCCCCGCAAATTGTCGCCAGCCAACTTCGCACTTGAGCACTCCGGGTACGCACCATCAACGCCAACATCACCCCTCAAAGGACGCGCGTTGTCGCGGCACGGGACGAAGTTGGTGGGTCAGTGATATGAAGCGATGCAACCGCCCCACGGCTCTATAGGACGAGTTCGGCTCGCCATCCTCGTCGAAGTTGTGCAGCCGTGGTCGGCGCCATGTCGGGTACCGCGCCCAAATACCTACTGGGCGACCATTCTCAACTCGGCCTTCTTCGATGAGCTCGCCGTGTGCCGCCCACATTCGGTAGATGCCGGTGCCACTGCGAAGATCCACCCTGCCGATGAGTTTGCCGCGTTCATCCCAGGTCTCCTCAACGCCACGGTACTCCTCCGTCCAATCTCCTTCGACGAAAGGCGCACCGCTAAAATGCCAGCCGCGTAACTCACCCAGCCTTACGCCGTTTGACCAGTTTGCCTCCTGAAGCCGTTGCCCTTGGTCGAAGTTGGTTTGGATGCCATGTAGCCACCCATTCTTGTAGCTGCACACCAACTGGGGCTTGGAGGCGCCGTCGAGGACAACAAACGGTCCGTTTGCCCAGCCGTGGTCGTATTGCCCGATGACTGCCGGGTCAGTGCCGAGAGCAGTCTCTGTGCTCGGCTTGTGCCACAGGCCATGGCGATAACCGTCGACGGTCTCGCCTACCCAACCGTCCTCACTGGCTGAGGTGAAACACGCCACATCTAAAGAGATACCCGAGCGCGCTGACCTCCAATATGGTCGGTCCAATAAGAGTGCGCGTCCCGCCAGCAGGCCGACGGGCGCATGAGCGCACAATGCCAAGAAGCTGCGTCTGTTCTCGAAACCGATGGATGCAACGTCTGCAGGGACTGTCATCCGCCGAACATAGGGGTAGCTGGCGACAGAATATGTCCGACCTCAAGGAACGCTCGTGGTCGCTTTAAGGAGGTTTCTTAGCCGATCAGCTTGCCCCTTTTGTATCCACACGGTCATGCGATGCTTCGCACGGGAGAAGGCCACGTAGAGGTTCGCTGGCACGCAGGTCTTGTGGTCGAGGTCCACGTCAACGAGCAGCACAACGTCAGACTCCAGGCCTTTGAAGCTCTGCAGCGTGGCGTAGCGCACATCGTGCGGCCCCGTCGGCTCGCCCTCCCACGCAAGGTGGAACTCGCCCAGGTTCTCGCTGTCGCTCAGACAGGAGTTCGGAAACCTCCGCGGCGAAAGAATGGTGATTGCGCCAGCGGGTAGCTTCTGGTCTTTCACGAGCTTGCGGAGTCTCGCAAGCACCGCACGCGGGACTTCATCGTCTCTGGAGTACGCCGCGACTTCGGGAGCCTCGCCCTCAACACCGCTGCTTTCGCCAGGGAATTCGACTTTTCCGATCGCACAGGCGGCGCGGTTCAAGGCTGCCGTCGAGCGGCAGTTCTGGGTGAGTACGGCCGGCGGCGTCACGATGGGGATGGCTGCGCCAGCGTTGAAGATGTCCTGGTTCGGGTCGTAGAAAACCACCAGGCGTGCATTTGGAGTGCCGAGCAGTTCCACGAGCGCCCACCAGTCGGCCCTGAAGTCCTGACCTTCGTCCACAAGGATTGCGTCGTAACGAGTTTCGAATTTGTCGATGTGCTGGAAGGCGATCTCTGGGAAACGCTCGGTCCAGAATTGCCGTTCGTCAGCCCCTGGCTCTGGGGTTGGCTTGGGGACGCCAGCGGCGGCACAGATTTCGTGACACAGCGTGTGGAAGTTGCGGACGGTGATGTTCGGGGCGCCCTGAAGCACCTTGCCCAGGAACTCGGCCAACAGCCGGTTGAAGACCATGAGCAGCACACGCCTGCCGTCGGCACCGAGGCGGCGAGCTTCGGCAACTGCGAGCAGAGTCTTGCCGGAGCCTGCGCACCCCATAACTTTGAGCCGCGGAAAGAGTCGCAGCATCTGCATGGCTGCGATCTGTTGGTTCGTGAGTTCCACGAACCGTTGTTCTTCGTCGGCGATCACTGCCGACAGGCACATGGCTCGCGTGGCTCGGGGCGACAGGCGAGCGTTTAAGTGTCGCCACTGGGGCACTTCGAGCGGTCGCCTTGGCGGGAAGCGCCCCGCCCAATACTCGAAGGCAGAAGCGATCGCTTGAGCGGGCGAACGCAGGGCATCGGCGTCCAGCACCAGCTCCCGCGGCCAATGCAAAGGCAGGTCGCTGGGCCGCCAGTTGGTATGAGGGGTCACGACGGCGTGGCCAATCGGCAGCGGAAAGCCTCCGCCATGCGATAGCACGGGGTCCTGTTTGGCGAGTTCGATGAGGTGCCGCGCAGTGATGGCGGCTTGCTTCATGGGATCTTGGATACCGCGCCGTGTCCCGGTGCGGTCGACGGACCACCAGGCCTTGGTTGCGAGGTCGAAGCCTATCCCCCCACCCTTCACTTCCAGGACCAACACACCGTGCTTGGGGCTGCAGACGAGGATGTCGGCCTCCCCCTGAGCGCGACCGGGGGCTTCATGTGACAGCGCCGCCCAGTCGACGTTGGCGTGGAGGGTGTGGTCGTCGACCGACAAGGCCTTTGCCAAGGTCGTGTAGACGTGCTGTTCGGCGGTTGGCGGTGGCATTTTTAGCTTCGCACCGGGTTCTTGATCCACGAGTCGAGCTTCGCCGCGAACATCTTCGCGAAGGTGTCTCTGGCTTCCAGCGTGTGCAGATAGTCTGCAAATTGGCTGAGCGACAAGCTTTGGAACCCCTCTTGGAGCTGCCGTCCCTTCTTTGCCGGAGGCTCGATGTAGACCACATGCGCCACGATTTCAGCAGGCAGGCTGTGATGTAGATCGAATTTCTCTTTGCCCTTCTCACCAACGGTCTTGGCAAGCAAACCCACGCTCATCAGTTTGTGCAGCAGGCTGAGATACTTCTTGCTCGCGTTCTCGGACCTCGCGATCTCGAGTACTCCCTGCAGAGCGTCCCGAAAGTTCTCGCCGGCGGTTTTCCTGTACAGCTTCTCCTGTTCAGAGTCGTGGGACGCCGCATCAGTCTTGAGTTCCACAAGGTAGGCCGTGGTCTTGCTCTCGGTCACCAGAACAAAGTCGACCTTGGAGGACATGAAACTCTTGACCCGCTTGCTGTTTTTGATCGCCTCGGTCGGCAACCTTATCGGAAACTCCGGAATGATCGTCGGTTTGAGCGCCACGCCCAGGCGATTCTCAAGAAAGCCCCTGAGGTACACCGCAAAGAAGATGTCGACCCGCCGCTCAAGTTGATATGCCGGGTAGTGCCGCCATTCGTCGAGGAAATCGAAGGCCGTGCCAATCGCAGACGGTAGCTGGTCGGTCAAGCTGCTCTTACCTTTCTGGGGTTGCGAAACGCCGCCGCATGGCGGGCTCGAACCTTCTCTCGGAGTTCCTTCGGGGCCAAAACTTGGACGTCGGGACCGTAGCCCGTGAGCCAATGGACCAGTTCGTAGCTGAGCGAGACGGTCATGCAGACCTCGAGGCCACCGCCTTTGCGCGACTTGGTGGTCATTGACTTGTGCCATCGGCGGCTGGACACGTACGGCGCCACGGCTGGGGAGAAGTGCAGTCGAACCTTTACGGGGCTGTGCCCCGCAGCGATACCAAAGGCGGCCTTCAGCACGACGTCTGGATCGTAGCGCTCGGGGTATTCGAAAGGCTCGCCTCGCAGCCATTCTGCCCTCTTGATGCGCTCCACGGCATACGTCCGACGGTCCTGCGAATGCTCCGAGAAGGCCACGATGTAGAGGGCATTGTTGTTCACGACGAGCGTGTACGGATGCAGAACGTCCCTGTACGGCTCCTTGCCAACGAGGGCATACCTGACGGCGACCTTGTTTTCGTCAAGAAGGCCCGTGAGCAAAGCATTGAGGACATCGGCTGAGGCTTTGTAGGTCTTCGGGAAGCCGCTGGTGCAGTAGAGCTTCTTTGGCAACTTCTTGTGGTGATCGACGTTGTGCGCACACAGGCGCGCCGCAAGCTTCTCGTACAACGAATCCATCGCTGCTTTGAGTTCGGTGCCTTCGGTGAACGCGAACATGTTCCGGCCCATGTAGAGAGCGAGCATCTCGGTTATGGTGAGCTTGAGGATTTCAGCGCGCAGACCGGTCTTGATTCGAAACGTCTTCTCGTTGGTGTCAGTGCGCTCGCCCTCCTCGATGGCATAGGCTTCCTGCAGCGTCGCCATGTCACGTTGCACCGTGCGGCTGGTGATGCTGAACTCGTTCATCAGCTCGGCGATGGTAATCTGCCCGCGGTGCTGCAGTAGCTCGTGAATCTTCAACAATCGCAGCGCTTGCGAGTACTTCTCGTTCGGTCGTCCGCCTATCATTGGCCCCCTACCTGCTGGTCGCACGCTTGAGTCTACGTTCCGCAGGCAGGCAGCACAATTTCGAGGTGGCGTGGTGGCAGACATATCTAGTCACGGGACCCGACCCACGGTCGTGAGGGGAAGGCCACTTGCCATGAACATCTGAACGAAGCGACACGCCCACGCCGGCACAGGGATGATCTGCTTTGGCGTGGACGAGCCAGGCGACTCGCCCCGTTTCATGGGCTAAGCCACTGACCTCTGGAGTTCCACCTCGCTAGAGAACCTCCTGACACCAAGGGCAGAACAAGTATACGTCCCGATCGACGGGCCAGTTGCACTCAGTACATGGCTCATCGTCATGGGCATCGTCCGGAGGCTCCTGGGTCGCACCGCAGCTCGGGCAATATTGGTGGTACGGTTCTACCCCCGAGCCACACGCAGGGCATTCATCTGACATTCGCTTGCCCGTATCGTAGCGGCCGCCGTCTTCATCAAAATCGGCCCGGCACCAAGGACAAACAGAGTACCCAGGCATGACTGGTTGGTTGCAGTCTTTGCAAACGTAACCGTGCCGATGGGAGAAGTCGGACAGCTGTGAGCACCAGGGGCAATAGCGCATTTCTGGTGCAACTGGACCGCCGCAGTCGCCGCAAGGCGAAGCTGGACGGAACAGCGGCGCGTACTGTTTGCGAAACCTTGCCTGTCGTGCCGTGATGGCCTGGCCAAGCGAGATTTCCACGGCACGAACGGTACGCACCGCTGGCTGGCCGGCTTCCATCGCGTATTCAAATACCTGGACAACACCCTCTTTGCCCGTGGGATCTGAATCCTCGGCGAGACCAATCGATCCAGGATTTGCATCTACTAGGTTGTGGGTCCCTCCCCGATCGACGTCGGGCGCATGAGCGTGGCCGTAGAGTACAGCGTGTACGCGACCGTCGATGACGCTACTGAGTTCGTCGTCGTCCTCGATGCCGAGTGTTTCAGGCTCCGCTTCCCGGGCGTGATGAAGTGCCAACAGCACTGCATGGTTCCGAAAGCGCGGGTTGTACTTCAGTTTGGAAAGAATCTCGTTCAAGTTCTCAAGCTGTTCTGGCCCTATCTCGCCACGTTGCCTGACGTCATCCTGCGTTGAGTCCACTCCGACGAGCACCACCCCGGCCCGCGACAAGACTTTGGCAAAAGGAAGCTCGTAATCCTGAAACTCACCGGTCGATTGCATAAGTTCGCCGAAGCACTGCCGAAACAGCTTTGTGCGGAGGGCGTAGGTCTTGGGAACGTGTTGTTTGCAAAAAACACGACCGAACACGGCGAGCGCATTGCATGCCTGATCGTGGTTTCCTGGAACGACAGTCAAGAGTCTGGGATCCCAGATTGGTCGCAAGAGCTGCCGAGCGAGCTCCATCTCCTCTCGGCTCCCGCAATCCGTAATGTCGCCCGTAATCACCAGATGCCAGTCGCGATCTCCCCTACGTAGCCGCTCAGCAAAGTGGCCAACCAAGGCCTCACCACAGAGTCGAGTGTGGAACTCCGGGTCGTGAACAAGCCTGACGATCGTACTGCCTCCGGGCGCGGTTGGCCCCCAGGTAAGGTGAAGGTCGGTTGCATGATAGATAGCGGGCTTCATCGTCGTAGTTCCCTTTTCAGCGGTAGGTGCCTATTGCCTGCTCAGCGTGATCTCGGTTGGCGCCTCCCCCATTGACCGTTCGACGTCGGCACAGAACTCCGCAACGTCGTCGACGAGCGCGGCCAAGGCGGCGTCGTCGGAGAGCTCGCCATGGCACCGTTGTGCCAGCTTGACAGCTTGGTCGCCCAACGGACTGGGTTCGAAGCCCGCGAGAA
>JAKLEG010000092.1 GCA_022703175.1 Myxococcota bacterium
CGATGATGTAGTCGGCGGTTTTGATGACATCGAGGTTGTGCTCGATGACCACCACGGTGTTGCCCCCCTCGACAAAGGTGTGCAGCACCTCCAACAGTTTTTCGACGTCGGCGAAGTGCAGGCCGGTGGTGGGCTCGTCGAGGATGTAGAACGTGCGCCCGGTGGAGCGCCGCGACAGCTCGCGCGATAGCTTAATGCGCTGTGCCTCGCCCCCCGAGAGCGTGGTGGCCGCTTGGCCCAAATGGATGTAGCCCAGGCCCACGGCTTTGAGCGTTTCGAGCTTGCGTGCCACAGGCGGGATGGCGCTCAAGAAATCGAGGGCTTCATCCACGGTCAAGTCCAGCACTTCGGCGATGCTCTTGCCTTTGTAGGTGACCTCTAATGTTTCGCGGTTGTAGCGCTTGCCTTGGCACTGCTCGCAGGTGACGTAGATGTCGGGCAAAAAGTGCATCTCGATGCGGTTGACGCCGTCCCCTTCGCAGGCCTCGCAGCGCCCCCCTTTCACGTTGAATGAATAGCGCCCAGCTTTGTAGCCACGGGCGCGGCTTTCGGGCAGGCCGGCGAAGAGGTCGCGGATCAAGGTGAACAGGCCGGTGTAGGTGGCGGGGTTGGAACGCGGCGTGCGGCCGATGGGGCTTTGGTCGATGTCGATGACTTTGTCGATTTCGCCGATGCCCTTGATGCGGCCATGCGGCGCCGGCTCTTCCTGCGTGCGGTACAGCGCCTTGGACAGCGCGTGATAGAGCGTGTCGTTGATGAGCGTGCTCTTCCCGGAACCCGACACGCCGGTGATGCAGGTGAACGTGCCCAAGGGGAAACGCGCGGTGACCTTTTTAAGGTTGTTACCGGTGGCCTCCTCCAACACGATGGCTTTGCCCGTGCCTGGACGCCTGGTTGCGGGAACTGGAATGAAGCGCCGCCCCGACAGAAAGGCACCGGTGACCGATTTTTCGGTCTTCTCCACCACCTCGGGAGGCCCGGCGACAACAATTTCGCCCCCCAAGCGCCCGGCCCCTGGGCCCATGTCGACCAACCAATCGGCACGACGCATGGTTTCTTCGTCGTGCTCCACCACCATCACAGTGTTGCCCAGGTCCCGCAGGCGTTCGAGCGTGGTGAGCAAGCGCGAGTTGTCGCGCTGATGTAGACCGATGGAGGGTTCATCCAAGACGTAGATGACGCCGCGCAAGGCGCTGCCGACTTGAGTGGCCAAGCGAATGCGTTGGGCCTCGCCGCCGGAGAGTGTGGCCGCGCCGCGATCGAGGTTGAGGTAGTCGAGACCGACGGCTTCGAGGAACGTGAGGCGCTCGCGGATTTCTTTAAAAATGCGCCCGGCGATTTCTTGGTCGCGTTTGGAGAGCTTGATCTCGGCCACGAACTTTTGCGCGTCGCCCACGGACAGGTGAGTAACTTCGCTGATCGACTTGCCGGTGACTTTAACCGCCAATGCTTCGGGCTTGAGTCTGGCGCCGTGACAAGAAGTGCACGGCCGCATCATCATATAGCCGCTAAGCTCTTCACGCATGGCATCGGATTGGCTTTCGCGCATGCGCCGCAGCAAGTTGGGGATGACCCCTTCGAACGGCTTGTTAAAGGCGAAGCGGTTTTCGTCTTTTTCGTAGACCATCTTCACGGCTTCGTCGCCGCTGCCGAACAGCACGATGCGCTGGAACGACTCGGGCAGGTCGCGCCAGGGTTTGTCGGGGTTTTGTTTGTAGTGGCGTGCGACGCTCTCCAACTGTTGGTACAGCCACCCCTGCATCATGGTGTTCCAGGGTTTGATGGCGCCTTCGGAGAGCGGCAGCGTCGGATCGGGCACGACCTTGGCAGGGTCCATTTCCATCGCGTGGCCCAAGCCATCGCACTCGGGGCACGCGCCGTGCGGGCCGTTGAATGAAAACAGCCGCGGCTGCAATTCGGGCAACGACACGCCACAATCGTGACAAGAGAGATGCTCGGAGTAGAGCGTCTCGGGGCCGTCTACCACCGCGATGGTCACCAAGCCTTCGGCCTTGCGCAGCGCCAACTCCACGGAATCGGTGAGGCGCTGGCGGATATCGGCTTTGAGCACCAAGCGGTCGATGACCAGGTCGATGGTGTGCTTCTTTTGTTTGTCGAGCGTGATGTCGTCGGTAAGCTCACGTTGCTCGCCGTCGATGCGCACGCGCACGAAGCCTTCTTTGGCGAAGCCTTGCAGTTCTTTTTTGTACTCACCTTTACGGCTACGCACCACGGGCGCCAGCACCAGGAATTTGGTGCCTTGTGGCAACTCGCGGATCGTGTCGACGATTTGCTGCACCGTTTGCGAGGTGATCGGCTTGCCACACGAGGGGCAGTGCGGCAAGCCAATGCGGGCGTAGAGCAATCGCAGATAATCGTAGATTTCGGTGAGTGTGCCCACCGTGGAGCGCGGGTTTTTGGAGGTGGACTTCTGCTCGATGGAGATCGCCGGTGACAGACCATCGATGCTGTCCACGTCGGGCTTTTGGTTTTGATCCAAGAACTGCCGCGCATAGGCAGACAAGCTCTCAACGTAGCGACGTTGGCCCTCGGCGTAGATGGTATCGAACGCCAAGGAGCTTTTTCCACTGCCAGAAAGCCCTGTGATTACAATGAGTTTGTCCCGAGGCAGGGTGATGTCGAGGTTCTTAAGGTTGTGCTCACGGGCGCCGCGGATGGTGATTGAGTTATGACTGCTCATTTGTTCAGCTACCTTACCCCAAAGTCAGGTAGGGAAGCTAGCCATTCATGGGTCAAGCGTCCATCTGGAACATCCAGCGCAGGAATGTGCGCCAAGGCCACAGGTAGCGGTTGGCCCATTTAACACTGAGCCAGCACCGACAGAATCGCGTCCCCATAGGCTGCAAGCTTCTTGGCGCCCAACCCAGTGATGCCACTTAGAGACTCCAGCGAGTCAGGGGCGCGGCGGGCAATCTCTGTAAGCGTGCTATCGTGGAAGATGACATACGCTGGCAGATTGCGAGCTTTCGCGGTGTCACGCCGCCAGGTGCGCAAGGCTACTAAGCGCAAGGCGGTGCTGGTGTCGAGGTCGTGGTCCAGCGCTTCCACGCTCAACGCGCGGCGACTCTTTTTGCGCTGGGCCGGTTCGGGCGCGGTTGGCTTACGCATCACGAGCGCTTGTTCACCTTTCAAGATGGCGCGTGCGCTGTCGCCTAAGCTGAGCGTATTGAATTCGCCTTGAACAAAGACATGACCTTTGGCCACCAACTGTCGCAGCAGGCTGCGCCACTCGGCTTCTTTCAACTCGGTGCCAATGCCAAAGGTGGAGAGGGTTTCGTGGCGGTTGGCCAATACCTTGTCAGTGCGTTTGCCACTCAAAACATCGATCAGATGGCCGGCGCCGAAACTGCGTGCTGAACTGCTGCCCTCGCCGTGCTGAGCGAAGCGATAGACACAGGACAAGAGCTTCTGTGCAGGTTGCGAGGCATCCCAAATCTCGGGTGGATTCAGGCAGTTATCGCAGTTGCCGCAGGGCTTGCTGGGTTCGCCAAAGTAGCTTAGCAGTCGCACCCGGCGACAGTCGTGGGCCTCGGCCAAGGCCAAGAGCGCCTCCAGTTTACCGCGCTGGACGCGCTTGAACTCAGCCTCGGCGGTGCTCTCATCGATCATGCGGCGCTGGTTTACGACATCGCTCAGACCATAGAGCATCCACGCTTGGGCCGGTTCGCCATCGCGCCCCGCGCGTCCGGTCTCCTGGTAGTAAGCTTCGATATTTTTAGGCAGGTCTAGGTGTGCCACGAAGCGCACGTTGGGTTTGTCGATCCCCATGCCGAACGCCACCGTGGCCACGATGATGATGCCATCTTCGCGCAGGAAGCGATCTTGGTGCTGCCGCCGTATCGCGGCTTCAAGCCCGGCGTGGTACGGGAGCGCCACTCGGCCCATCGAGCTCAACCAGGCGGCGGTCTCTTCGGTTTTCTTGCGGGTGCCGCAGTAGATGATGCCGGCGTCACCTGCGTGCGCGGCGAGAAATCCGGTCAGTTGGCGGCGTGGGTTGTCCCGTTCGACGATGCGGTAGCGGATGTTGGGACGATCGAAACTGTGAGTAAAAACTCGGGCCTGAGCAAGTTGTAGGCGAGCGACGATATCCTTTTGGGTGTGGGCGTCGGCGGTGGCGGTAAGGGCTAAGCGCGGCACGTTGGGAAAACGTTCGTGCAAGACCGCAAGTTCTAGATACTCGGCGCGGAAATCGTGGCCCCATTGGCTGACGCAGTGGGCTTCATCAATGGCAAACAGGCTCAAATACCCGCGTTGGTACAACGATGCCAGCGTGGCTAAGAATCGTGGCGTCGTGACGCGCTCGGGAGCGGCGTACAACAGCGTCAATTCACCGGCCGTAAGCCGGCGTTCAATCGCGGACGCCTCATCGGCGCCGAGCGTGGAGTTT
Source organism: Myxococcota bacterium (assembly GCA_022703175.1). GTDB lineage: Bacteria > Myxococcota > XYA12-FULL-58-9 > XYA12-FULL-58-9 > XYA12-FULL-58-9 > JACRCV01. The sequence continues at coordinate 4,409 of JAKLEG010000092.1, forward strand.
AGAAACGCCGCGTCCACGCCCACTTCGGCCAGGGCTTGCACTTGGTCGTGCATCAACGCAATCAGTGGGCTTACGACCACCGCGACCCCCAAGCCGGCGCGCTGCCGCACGATGGCCGGCACCTGGTAGCACAGGCTCTTGCCGCCGCCCGTGGGCATCAACACCAGCGCATCGTGGCCCAACAGCACGTGTTCGACGATGTCTCCTTGTTGATGGCGGAAAAAGGGGTAGCCAAAGACCTCGGAGAGGACGCGGGTCGCTGCGGCAAGCTGTGGGGAGGGGGTCGACACGGCGGCAACCTGACACAACGGCAAAGGCGTTGTCACGTGTCAGCGTAGGGGTCACACCGGCAAACTTGCACCCGCCCTCAAGAAGCGCCACAACGCCTGGCGATGCAGGCGTCGATTCGCAACGTCCATTTGGCTCACGTCGCGCTGGTGCTGGTGCTCAGCGCGGGGATCTATTTTCGAGTTGCGCAGCCATGGAAAAAGCTCGTGTGGCACGACGAGATTTACACCCAGCTGTTTGCCGCAGGCTATGGCAGTAGCGATTGGCGCGCGCCGTTGCAAAGTGGTGAGCGGGTGCCGGTGGCCACCTTGCAGGCCTTCTTACGCGCCGACCCCAATCGCAGCGTAACCGACACGATACGCAGCTTGGCGCACGATGAACCGCAGCACCCGCCGGTTTACTATGTGCTTGCGCGCTTGTGGGGACGTTGGTTCGGTGAGGAGATCTCTGCGCTACGTTGGTTGTCGGTTTTGGCAAGCCTATTGGCTTTTCCAGCGTTTGCCTGGGTGTTGGTAGAGCTCAAAGCCTCGCGGGCAGTGCTGGGCTTTGGGTTGGCGCTGTTCGCGTGGTCGCCGCTGTCGGTGTTGTATGCCCAGGAGGCGCGCGAGTACGCGCTGTGGACGCTCGAAATTTTGCTGATGACCGGGGCGTTGCTTCGCGCTTTGCGCCTACGTGCGATGGCGATGACCTCGGGTGCTGTGCGGTTAGGCGGCTGGGCGTTGTATGCCGTGCTCACAGCGTTGTCGTTGTACACCTCGTTTTCGACGGTGGCTGTGGTGGCGGCCCATCTGTTGTATTTGGCTATCTGCGAGCGAGGGCAACTGCGGCGGGTTTGGGTAGAGGCTGGCCTTGCTCTGGCTGTCAGCGGCTTGGTGTTCTTGCCGTGGGCGTTCTTGTTGTGGCGACATTTCGACAACTTCAAGCTGTCGATGGCGTGGTCCAGCGACATCGTGATTCCCCGCCTCGAACTCGTCAACCTCGTAGCGCTCAACCTGAGCCGCAATTTCGTCGACCTGGGGTCCGAGTTGGCCGGACCCCTGAGCTATCTGGTGGTGTGGCTGGTGGTGGTGTGGGTGGGCCTGGCGTTCTGGTCGTTATGCGCGGTGGCGCAAAGGTCGCAGTTGTTGTTGCTGACGCTTTTCGTCGTGCCCTTGGGGATGTTGCTTGGACCGGATTTGCTCGTGGGTGGGATCCGCTCGCTTTCGGCTCGCTACTTGATGCCGGCGTGGCTGGGAGCGCTGATGGCCGTGGCCTTTTGGGGCGGGGCGCATTTGGCGAGGCGTCGCAGCGGGTGGTTTGCCGCCGGGTGTTTGCTGGTGGTGGCGGGGCTCAGCTGCTGGCAAAACGCCGGGCGGGTATCGGTGTGGACCAAAGGGGTGAGCCGGGCGCTCCCCGAGGTGGCCCAAGCCTTGAACCAGGCCTCGGCGCCCCTGATCGTGGCCAACTGGGAACATCATAATCCGGGGAATTTGTTGGCATTATCCAACATGCTCCAGGTCCCGGCCGAGGTGCAGCTGACCTACTCCGAAGTGGGCTATGAGCTGCCGCGGCCGCTGCCTGAGCTCTACCTGTTCTCGCCAACCGCGCAGTTTCGCGAGGTGCTGGCGTTGCGCGAGCAGGTGCGGCTTCAGCCGGTGGTGCGGGATCTCTACGTGGAGTTGTGGCGGGTGGTGCCTGTGTTGCCAAACGCGGATTGGGCGCCAGCAGAGGCCGTCGAATAGCCGATTGGGGGTGTTTTTGCGACGTTATAAGTTGTTGTTTTGTAAAGGTTTTATGGCTAGTTGATACAGGGTCGGCACACTTTCGTGGTCCGCGTTGCATCAACCTCCGGTTTTCTCTCGAAATATCAAGAAGTTGCTGCTTGTCGCCGGCCCGCATTTATCCCCCTATGCTGCATCATCTCGACCGATCATCGATCCAAGACTGCCACATTCCCCCAGGGACATAGTAAGCCCGCGGCCCTTTGCCGCGCGCCTCGACAATTGCGACTTTCCGCATGAAGGCGAGCATCCGAATGGACCTGATGCGGTCAATCTTGAAGATCTCTCGTAGGTCAGCATTTACAATTCGGCCGTTGGCCACCATCCGATCCCTGAGCGCCGCAAACTCTGCCGGACCTCCCGCACGTTTCTGCGTTGATGAACCGGCCACAGCAACCTTGGCGCCGCGGCCCGCGGTAACCAAGACTTCATAGGATGCGCCACGCCCCTTTTTTCCAAAGGGACGGATCCGCCCAGCTTCAATGAGCTGTCGGATTTCATTGTAGGCCACGTCGCGGTCGACTTGGTTGATGGTTTGGTAGTCGGCGTTGGTGAACCGAGCCCGTGCCCGTGCAACCAAGATGCGCTTTTGTCGAACGTTGATGTCCGCCATGGCCCGCACGGCCTCGGCCCAAGCTGGGTCGCCGGCATCCAGAATGGGCGTATTGCGAAGCGTCACCGTGAACACGTGAGGCCCCGCCGCAAACTCGGGCAATGGCAACCAGCTCTCTTCCATTTCAGAGAACATGCGCGGGATACCTTCGCCCTGTTCGCGCATGATCGACAACTCGGTGAGCACCCGGGTCAACGCCGGGTTACGACTCACGTGCACCGGCTTGCGGTTTCGTAGAGTCTCTATCGACACGGTAGGCAGCAAACCACCCGGGCTAACAACTTCCATGCGGTCGGCGAAGAGCCACACCTCTACGCCCCGACCCTCAATGCCGTAGTCCCGATGGGCAACAGCGTTCACCAGGGCTTCTTGCCAGGCAAACGTTGGGTACTCGGGCAACTCTTTGAAGAACAGGTCGTGTAGCTTGGTTGAGCGCTTGATGAGCGTGGACAGCAGCTCTTTGGCCTTTTCCAACACGCTCGGCAGGTTGCCCTCAATGCGCGGAAACTCGCGCACGTTGTGGGTGGTCCCGGTGCGTTTTTCGGTCCCCTCTACCTGAAACACCCGGATGCCGGCGTTGGGGTGCGGGATCATCACGCCGGCCCTAGCAAACAACCAAACGGCGCCCTGGCGAAGAACAACGCCACTGTCGGTGCGGTCAGCAAGCCGGCGCTGAATGAGGTAATCCGCTTCGAAGTCACGTAGCGGCGGTATGCGCGCCGCCACGGCGCATCGTTCGATGAGCTTTACGTCGAGTAGATCAAACGAAATTCCGCGCGCGGGCCGCGCCTCAGCGCTGCCCAACACCGACTGCTGCTTGATCGCCGCTATGTCGCTCTCGGGCATCATGTGCAGCCGGTCATCCACGCGACGGGGGTAACCGTCGCCCACGACCATCACCGGAACAGCGGCGGCTTGCACATTGAAGAGCAGCACCTCCTTGCCCTCCAAGGTCGCTCGCACACCGTTCACAAGCGGTGGCTTGAGCCTTGAAGCTGTCGTCGCCAGCAGGTCGTCGATTTCCTGCGGCGAATAACCATGCCCCGATGGCGTGCCGTCGTCCTCAACCCCCATAACCAACGTGCCACCATCGGCATTGGCAAAGCCTGCTACATACTCAGCGATTTCGTTACGTACCTCACGCCAGTTGCGCTTGCTCTTCTGGCCGGGCGGTCCGTGCCACATCGATTTCCGTTCGTTGTATTGACCCTCTGGCGACCTTGCGAGCGCCGCGAGGTCATGGGCCGACCTATTCGGCATCAGTGTCCTCCTCTGACGCTGATAGGAGCGAGTACGTGGGGACCGTAGACGCTCATTTGGTGCCAATTACCTCGAATGCAAGTCAGCGTGCCCCTTCATACACCAGCTTTTCGGCCCGCACTTGATAATGAACGGAAAGTGGATAGGTGGATAGTGTTCCTGGAACATAACTTACTTAGTCGCGCCCCAGTTTCGCCCCAGTTTCTTAGTCGATCTTGTGAACCTGGACCCAAAGTCAGCGATAACCTATGGGTTCGCAAGGTGCGCAAGGAGAGTCCATGCCAACGGTGAACCCGGTCGTAGGTAGCCCAGTCAACCAAAACGTGGCCGCGCCTGTCGCTGCCCCAGTTGCCAATGCCGCAGCTGCGCCTGCGCCAGCGGGTCTTGCGGCGGTTGTCGGTAATCCCAACGCCAGCGGTGCAGCCATCGTGGCGGGCCGTGAGATCGCTGGGCTTCCTGAGGGCTTCGATGCTGCCAACGTGGCGATTTCGGGGCGTGATGGGGCGGCGGCCGGCATCACCGGTCAGTACATTGCGCGCCCGACCACAGGGGGCGGTTTTGTTGCCTACGGCGACATTTCAACGCCACGCCCGACCGCTTCGGGTTTTGATGTTGATGTGACGCTTTACACCACCCAAAATACCGACCGCATTTCGCTGTTGTTGCAGGTGCCGTTGCTCGACAGTGTGTCGGGGCAGCTGACCTACTTCAATCTCGACCTATTGACCTTCGATTCGCAGGCGAAGACCTACGACGAGTCGATCACGACGACGGCTGGCACCGAACCGATCAGTGGCGCATCTTGTTTTACCGGGCGGCGCAGCTACTCGTTCTCCCTCGACAAGATCAATGCGTACCTCGCGCAGCAGAAGTTGGGCGTGCAAGTAGGGCCTGAGGATCAGTTGGTGATCTCGGGGTTCATCGCGGGCGATGGCCATCGCGTGATGAACGGTGTTTCAAACACCATCGCTGTACCCGAACCGCTCAGCCAAGGCGCGATGTCGCCGGTGGCATTGCAGGCAAGTGGCGCCAATGCCCCGTTGGTAAAAGGCCGCGCATTGCCGCTCGACTTGGCCGTGAAGCTGGCTGATGGCGTGTTGAACGATGAATTCGACGACGCCAACTACAACTTGCGGCGCGTAGGCGACATCATTGCGGGCACGATCACGACGCGTTTGGAGTCGGAGTACAAGGGCTCGGTGGAGTGCGAGCAACTAACGCAAATGATCGATCGCGCCTATGCTTGGTCGGCCCTCAGTGAAAAGGCGTTGGCGGGTGACAAGGCTGCACGCGCCGAATTGGACAAGGCACTCGGCAAGGATGTTGTGTTGGTGCCGGTGTCGCGCCATTGGCTGGCGAGCGACGGTAAAGCGGTGGGCCAACGCGCCCTCGCCGACGTAACCATCCAACGCGACGAGCACGGTTGGCCGCGGTTGGATCCGATGCGCGACCAATACAGCGACAACGCGACGATGGATATTTCGCGCATCTGCGGCGGTATCCGCGTGCGCAGCAACTCGCAAAAGGAAGGTGATGCCGAGTTCAAGCTGACCGGCGGTATTGTCGACCCTAAGACCGGTATCCGCCAACGCGTGGAAATCGCGGTGACCTTGCAACCGGGCGCTACTGAAGCCGACCTCGTGGCCATGCTGGCGTCCATACGCAACGAACCAACCTCCCAACTGGCGCAATCACCCTTGGGCCACATTGTGCAAGAGGCAACGAAGGCGAATGTCGCCGAAGCGCTCACCGACAATCGCACCCCGTGGGCCGACGTCACCCAGATTCGTCACAAGTTCGAACTGCGCAACACCAAGACCCGCACCTCTGCCGAGCTCTCTCTCGATGAGGTGCACGTGCGCACCCTGCGCCCTGAGCACCAGATTAATGGTGTGCCGCAAGAGATCGTGTTCTACGTTGTCGAGACCGAGCTAGATCACCTGCAGCTCAACTCAAGCAACGTCACCACCCAGCAGTCGGTGCTGAACAAGAGTGCACTCGTCAACAAGGCCGAGCAAGAGGCCTTTGTGCAGGCAGCCCAGCAGGCCTTGGCCACCGGGGCGATGCATTTAGAAACCCTGAAGAAGCCGCAACTGCACAGCATCGACCACATCAGCGAGGGGTCGTTCCGCACCACGGCTTCATACCACGAATTTGAGAAGATGCAGGGCAAGATGTTGAAGGCGTTGTGCGACGGCTTCAAGCCCGGGCCCGCCTACCAAAAGGCAGCCCATGCGGCTCAGCTTTTTGACTTGGTCTTCTTCGACAACAAACACCTGATGCATGGCATTCGCGAGGTTGTTGAACGGGGCGGCTACGAGTGGACGCGGGCCTTGGAGAAAGCCTTCACGACCGCCATTGCCGAACCTGCGAAAAAGAAATCGTTGGAGGAGGCGCTGGCGCGCGGTGTGAGCGAGTCGGTGGCGCGCTTTGTTGGTGACGTATTTGACACCAGCAAGTTGACCTACAACTTGAGCGCGGTGAAAGCCCGGGTACGGGCCCGCCTAGAATCGTTGGGGTTTGATTCTAACGATGCCGTAGACGCGATGTTCGACAAGATGACGCCCGCGGCAATCGCGCCGGACATGTTTGAATCGAGGCTGGCAGACCTTGGCATTGTCGCCGATGCCGATCTGCTGAAGCAGTTTGCCGTGGATCTTTGGGTTGTACCCGCTCCGAGTTGTACGTCGAATCCCGCGCGGCTGTTCAACAGGCCGGGCGCCTTCAAATCGCTTGAGAAAGCAATCGCCGAGCGGCATGCTGCCCAGCAGACCTCGGCCGAGATCGTGGACTTTGTGAAACAGGCAGCTGAGCGGGGCGCCAGCATGCTGTCTCTGCGTGGCCTGTTGGAGTGCCAGAGCTACAGCCTCGGAGAGGCGCTAGAAACTGTGCGCAACAGCGCCAAGCCGCCGTTGGCGCTCCCGGTGTTGAGGTTGGATCCGACCTATGCGCTTTCGCTCGCAGCCGATGCGCTTAAACAGCGATACCTGTGTCTAGATGACGGCCTGCGTGACTTTGCCATGCGCGTTTGCAATGCACTGCCGTTGGATACGGCCGAACGCTGGTTCAACGGTGACTGGGACAATCCAAACGACAAATTTGGTCGCCAGGCTCGGCTCATGGGTGTACCCATGCCGACCATCGCAATCGATGTGGACCGATTTGAGAAGGACGGCATCGAGGCGTGCAAGTCCGCGTGTGTCAACTACGACGAGGCTCTAGCGAAGTTTGTGCGAGCCGCTGTGGCCCAAGGTGTGCCGCCCGGCGTTCTGAAATTCGCCCTCGACGAGCTTGGCAATGACCCCGACCTCGTCGATGCACTCCGGAGTGCGGGCGCTTATCTTGTCGGCATTCCCATGCCCCGAATCACCTATGACCTAGCGGCGATCGAGGAGAAGCTTCGCGACAACTTAGGTGCTAACGAGGTGGTGCTGGGTGACAGTCAACAAGTGCGCGCATATATCCAACGCCTACTTGATGCTGGCGCCGCGTCCAATCAGGTTGTGCAATACGCCTACAACACTTCTTCTGGCGGGCTTACCTATGCGACCTCCATTTTGGAATGGCCGGTCAGCGGTTGGGCCACAACCAATCTACCGCCACCGTTGCCCGTGAACGTCGATGCCCTATGCGACTTGATTCGCTCTCGAATAACGACCGGGTTCACCCCGGCGTTGGAGCAATTTCTACGCAAGGCCTATCCGTTGGCAGAGAAGAACCCGCAATTTGGTCTCAGGTCCGTGACGGAGTGCGATGCCGCCGCTCTACCGGGCGTAATAGCCACCGCCTCGGGTTTGCCGGTGCCTGCTGGGTTGTAGCCGGGCTCAGGCGAGTACACGACACGTAGATATTGGTCCGACGGGCCGCTCGTGGCCGTCGACCCATGGCTCAAGCCCTCTCCCATCAAGGTGGCGTGGGCGGGCTAAGGCCCCTCGCCCCAGATTCACTCGTTGCACCTCGCCCATTGAACCTTGGCGCAAGAATCACTAGCGTGCACGGACTTTGCGAGGAGGCTCACGATGCAGCTTACATCTCCGTTGTGCCCGGTGGTTGCGATGACGTTGGTGGTGGCCGCCACCCGAGTGGCTGTTGCGGCGCCCGCGCCAGCGAAGTTGGTGACCCCCGACGGCAACATGAACCGAGCGGACATTCCGGCAGCCTACAAGTGGGAGCTTGCGCCGTTGTTCGCAAGTGATGCGGCGTTTGATACGGAATTAAAACGCGTCGAAAAAGAGCGCATCAAGATGGTGACCTACACCGGCAAGCTCGCGACCCCGAAGGCGCTTTCGGATTGTTTGGAGCTGTACCTAAACACCCGGTTGGCCACCAACAAACTTACTTTGTACGCCTCGATGCGGTTGGACTCCGACCAAACCTCCACCACCTACCAGGCGATGCAGGACAAAGCTCTGAAAGCGTTGAACGCCTTGATGACCGATTCGGGCTTCATTCGTCGCGAGGTGTTGGCGCTCTCCGACGGTGAAATGACCTTGGCTTACGCGGCCGAGCCCAAGTTACTGGTGGTGAAACCCTACTTGGATGAGATGCGCCGCCGTCGGGCGCGTGTGTTGTCGCCAGACGCTGAGCGTGCGCTGGCGTTGTTGGGTGACAACCTGTTTGCCGAGATCGATTTGAACGAGATCCCGTCACAGTTCGAGAAGGCCTTCAAAGGACTCTTGACTGACCTGCCGCTGCCTACACTTAAAGACGAAGAGGGCAAAGATGTGCAGATGACCCTCTCCAATTATGGCCGCTATCGCGGCTCACGCGTGCGCGAGGTGCGTGCGGCCGCAGTGGAGAAGCTGTTTGCGACCTTGCGTCAATACCAGCATGCGTTTGCTAGCACCTTTGCCGGCCAAATGGACTTGGACGTGAGCTTTGCGCGCGCGCGCGGCTACGACACGGCGCTCGCGGCCTACCTCGACAAAGACAACATCGACACGGCGGTGTTTACCAACCTGATCGCGGCGATCCACAAGAATATCAAACCGTTGCACGACTATGTGCAGCTGCGCAAAGAGGTGATGGCGCTCCCCGAGATCCGCATCTACGACCTGTACCCGCCAATGGTGCCGGACGTGACGATGACCTTCACCTACGCTGACGCGCTCAAGGTGCTGCCCGAAGCGTTGGCGTCGCTTGGACCGGAGTACCTGAACGTGCTCGCCGCCGGCATGGCGCCGGGCGGGGGTTGGCTAGACCTGTATCCGCACAAGAACAAAGAGTCGGGGGCGTTTTCGTCCAGCGTCTACGGGCTGCACCCGTATGTGAAAATGAACTACTTCAACGAGTACGACGACCTGTCGACCTTGGCGCACGAGTATGGGCACGCGTTGCACAGCCACCTGTCGATGACGAACCAGCCTTACACCACCTTTAATTACACCACCTTCATCGCCGAAATCGCCTCGACATTTAATGAGAAGCTCCTGTCGGACTACATGGCGAAATACGCCAAAAACGACGACGAGCGTTTGTTCATTTTGAATCACCTGGTGGAGAGCATCCGCACGACTATTTACCGGCAGACGATGTTTGCTGAGTTCGAATATCTCGCGCACAGCGCCGCCGAAAAGGGGACGCCGCTCACCGCCGAGTTCCTAAACGCCACCTACAAGAAGTTACTCACCGAGTACTACGGCAAGGCATTTACCATCGGGCAAAACGACGACATGGAGTGGGCCTACATCCCGCACTTCTATTACAAGTATTACGTCTACAGTTACGCCTGTGGCTTGTCTTCGGGCATTGCGTTGGCCGAGCGCGTGCAATCGGGCGACCCGGGCAAGCGCGATGCCTACCTGAATATGCTTAAGTCTGGTGCTGCCAAACCGCCGGTGACGTTACTTAAAGAAGCCGGTGTTGATTTGACCAAGCCAGAAGCTGTCGAAGCTGCGGCCCGCTTAATGCAAAAGACGCTCACCGAAATGCGCACGATTCTGAAGAAGAAGGGTGCTATCAAGTAGCAAGTCCCTGTAAGCCGACAACCTTAGGAGAGCTTTCATGTCACAGCCGTCAACGTATGCTGCCTTGGCAGCCATGACCTTGATTTGTTTGAGCGGTGCGCAGGCCTATGCTGAAGAGCAAGTTGCGACACCGCCAGCGACGCCAGCCGTGGCTCCTGCCCCGCAACCTAAGCCGCCGCTTGGGCGTTGGAAGACCATCGACGACGAGACCGGCAAGCCGAAGTCGATCGTGGTGATTTGGGAAGAGAAGGGGAAGTTGCGCGGCAAGATTGAGCAGTTGATTCGCCAAGAAGGGGATGAGGAGAATCCGATCTGCGACGTCTGCGAAGGCGACAGGAAGAACAAGCCCGTGCTCGGCATGACCATCATGTGGGACCTCGAAAAGGATGATGATGAGTGGTCGGGCGGCCAAATCCTAGATCCGAAGAACGGCAAGACCTACAAGTGCACCATCGAAGTGGTGGATAACGGCGCGCGCCTCAAAGTGCGCGGCTACATCGGCTTCTCGCTTATCGGCCGGTCGCAGTATTGGCTACGAGAGAAGTAGTGCCCGCGGCCGCGTAAGCGTTTTTGATGGCGGCGATGGTAAGTTCTTGTGCCGCCGTTAGTATCGCCATCTTGCGGCCTGTTCCGCTCCTCGCCCTCCGCCTCCCGCTGAC
>JAKLEG010000093.1 GCA_022703175.1 Myxococcota bacterium
TTCTCGCTACCTGTGCGGCAATGGCCGGCTCGATGAGGGGGAGGCGTGTGACTGCGGAACGGAAGGCACCCAGTCATCCGATTGCAGCCAAGCAAACAGCGACATCGCACCTGACGCCTGTCGTACCGATTGCCGCATGGCACAGTGTGGTGACGGCACGGTGGACCGCGGCGAACAATGCGATGATGGCAACACCGAAGACACCGACGCGTGCACTGCCAGCTGTGTTCCCAATCGCTGTGGCGACGACCATCCCCTATTTGGGGTTGCCTGTTTTGCGGAGGCTGAGGCGTCACCGCTGATGGGCGTGATGGGGAGCTGGGCCCTCCACAAAGGTGTGGCGGTGGCGGACCTCAACCAAGACGGTGTCGATGATTTGGTGACCTGTTGCCGCGATCAAACGGTAGGTAGCTCGCCGATGGCCGGTTTTGACAGCTGGCTTGGCAACGGTGATGGCAGCTTTTCTGGGCCGGTATACCATCCTTCTGACGGCGGGGTGTGGGCCTTGGGCAACTTCGACACCGATGCCTTGCCCGACATCGTCACGGTGGGGCGCGACACCGCGCGCACCCAGGTGTGGATGCGGGTATGGCTGGGGCACGCAGACGGCGTGTTTGTGCCCAAGCCTGGCCTCCCCGTCACAGAAGGGTTCAACGGGCGCGCCTTGGTGACCGGCGACGTCGATGGCGATGGCTTCCTTGATGCCATTTACGTCGGTGATGGCCCGCAGGCGGTTATTGCCTGGGGGGACGGCGCAGGGGGGCTTGTGGCAGGCCCCTCATTGGATATGGGGCACGCGTGCATGGATCTGGCCGTTGGGGATCTTAATGGCGATGGCCGCGCCGATTTGGCATGGCTCACCAACTTGGATGCCGAACAGTGGCAGGTTGGCATGGCCTTTGGCACTGTTGAACGGAGCCTACAGGCTCAAGACGGCCCCCAAGGCCCGGCGGGGACGACCCGCATTCGCCTCCTCGACGTCGATGACGATTCTCATCTCGACTTGGTTTTGGCGGGGAAAGAACTGCAGCTCTTCCGTGGCGATGGCGCTGGTGGCTTTGCTGCGATGGTCGCGCCTGCGTACGGATACTTGCCTGACACTTGTGATGTGCGACTCGCCGATGTGGATGACGATGGGATCGACGACCTGGTTTTGAATGGGCCGGTGGTTTTTTTTGGGTTGGGTGGGGGCGGGTTCACGTCCGCGCAAATTGTGTCGATTCCACATCAAGCGGTGCCATCCTGCCGCGATGGCTTTGGCATCGGGGATTTCAACCGTGACGGCTACGCGGATGTCGCGACCACGGCGTGTGCTGGCGGCGTGTTGGTGTGTCCAAGCGAGGCGGTGATTTTGTTAAATCGTCCTTGAGGTGCGTCAGGGGGCTTGTACGCAATCGAGGGCGCCGGTGCAGGGCGAATCGGCGGCGTCGCGATCGCGAGTCGCGAGGTAGGCCGCCGTGGCTGAGGCAACCACGGTGGCGCCAACGCTGGCCCAAAACCAACCTCGTCTCCAGAACGGTGTGTCGGTCGTTGGCGGGACCACTTCGAAGACCAGCGGTGCCCGAGGTCCGCCTACGCGGCCTGCGGTTTCACCGGTCGAGTTGAGCGCCTCAAAATAGTATTCGAACGTTTCGCCAGCGGCGAGGGGGCCCAAGACATCAGGCGCAAGCGTCAACTCGCGTGACTTGCCGCCAGCTGCGAAACGGAACTCGCGGAAGCGCTCTTCGCCACGACGTCGCAGGTACATCCGGGCGTCGATATCAGCCGCCTCGATGGCGTCGATCTCAATGGTAATGGGGCGTAGCGGCTCACCGAGCGTCGCCTGGATCGCGCGATGCTTGAGCCCAATGCCGGTGACGCCCAGCATCAATCGTCGGACGTCCTCAAATACGCGATGAACTTTGGGCGGCAAGGTGTCAGGCAGTCGAGTATTGGGGGTGATCGCCAACAGGCGTGCGAAACTGCGGCGGCTTTCAAAGTCGTCGCCGAGTGCGACATAGATGACGCCGAGCGCCTGCAGCGCCTCAGCGCGTTGCTCCAAGCCCAATTCATCGGCGCGCGCTGCGCGATCCAGAGCCGGAATGGCTTCGGTGAAGAGACCTCGCGAAAATAGTGCTTGCCCCTCGTTGAGGTCCGCAGCGCCATCGGCTCGGGCGCTGGTGGCGGCGAGGCTGATGAGCGCAACGACAGGCCAACAGCGAGTGACAGGGACAGCAGGTTGCATGCAAGTGAAACTCTAGCAGCGGCTTTAGCGGCGGCACAATCCTTGGCGGCGATTACGGGCCCAGTGCTAGGGTGTAACGGATGATGTTACCAGCATCGGCACCAGGGTCCGGCGGTGATTATAGGCTGCTGCGACGGATCGGCACGGGCGGGATGGCTGAGGCCATCTTGGCGCGCCAGGTGGGCCACGTTGGGGTGGAACGGCTGGTGGTTTTGAAGCGCATGCTGCCGCACGTTGCGACGGACCCAGACTTTGTCCAGATGTTTGTCGATGAGGCTCGCCTGATGGCTCGCCTCGCCCATCCGAACATCGTGCAAGTGTTGGATGTGGGTGAACTTGGGAATACCTACTTCATCGCGCTCGAATACGTACGCGGTGTGACGCTCGCCGATCTGTTAGATCAAGCGCGCATCGAGAAGCGGGTGCTGCCGGCGGCAATTGGCGCACGCATCGTTTCCGAGATTTGTGCCGCTCTCCATTACGCCTACCAATGCCCGGGTGCCGACGGTAAACCGCTGCGGGTCGTGCATCGCGATCTGAGCCCCCAGAACATCATGGTGTCGTTTGATGGTGCCGTGAAACTGATGGATTTTGGTATCGCCAAGGCGGCTAATCAAGCGGACCGCACCCGCACCGGGGTCATCAAGGGCAAAGTGGCCTACATGTCGCCCGAGCAGGTGCGTGGCCAACCGCTTGACCAACGCAGTGATCTGTTCGCCGCAGGGATCGTTTTGTTCGAGGCCACGACCGGCCAGCGCATGTTCGAAACGCCCAATGAATACGAGATGATCCGGGCAATTGTCGAAGGTAGGCTGCGGCCTCCGAGCAGCGTGGTCAAAGACTACCCACCCGCGTTGGAGCGGCTATGGCGGCGGGCGACAGCGGTGGCTCCGCGTCGGCGTTTTGCCGATGGTCATGCGATGCAGCGGGCATTGGAAGAGTACCTCACGAGCACCGCGGCGTTGTCCGCCACACTGACCTTGCCCGAGATCCTTCGAGAATTGTTTCCCCATGAAAGAGACGCGGCGCTTGGGCACGAGCCGATGGGGGTTGAGCCTGCCATCGAGGTTGCCAATCAGCAACTTCCTGCTGCGGTCGGCAACGGTCAGCGGGCTGCGGAGTTTTCAGCCGCGGCTACCGGGTGGCTGACGCCAACGGCATCGCTATCGTGGACCAAACTGGCGGCATTGGGACTCGGAGTGGCTCTGGTGGCAGGTGCTGGGGCTTGGCTGGGGCTTGGTCCGCGGGCACCGATTCCGGTGGCGGTGACCCCTGACCCGGGAGCTGGCTCGGTGACGGCACCGACGCCAGTGTCGCCGATTCTTGTGGCACCGCCGCCAACGCCCGTCGACGCGCCAGCCAGTGGGTCGACACCGAGCGCGAGATTGAGCTCGGATCGCTCGATCACGCCTCCAGCGCGTAGCCCACGACGCTCACTCGCGCCGAAACCAAGTGGCTCGCCTACGCCGTCGCGAAAAGGCGCCAACAACACTGCGACCATCGAGGGGGTGGGTCTCCTCACCGTCACCAGCACGCCGTGGGGCACCATCATGGTGGACAAAAAAAGCTACGGCGAAACGCCGATTGCGCGGGTGCCGCTTGCCATCGGTGAGCATGAGGTCGTGGTGACCAATCCGCAGACTGGCCACCACGTGACTCGGCGGGTGACGATCCGGCTCGACCAGGTTACCGTCGTGAACCTGACGCTCGCGCCCTGAGGCAGGGCAGCTCAGGCCGATGTCAACAGCGCTTGCACCTCAGGATTGGTTTCGTAGTAGCGGGCCAGGAATTTCCGTCGCGGCGCATCGAGGTGATCGAGCACGGACTCGTGTTCGACGAAGAAATAACGAAAATCCGCAGTGGTCATCGGTGTAACGGCGTCGGTTTCGACCCAGATGTGGTTGAGTCGTCGGGGTAGCTTCACGGCGGTGATATCGCGATCTGTCACCATAAAGCGGTACAGATTTCGCAGGCCCGGGCGCGGGCGCTCGCCATAGGCCTTCTGGTAGCGCGCGACAGCGGTTTCGAGGTCCAGCCGCAACGGCACCACCGGCGTGTTGTTGAGACTCCGATACGCCTGGGGGCCACCTTGCTGTTCAAACAACAGGGTGGTTGTGTAGTAATCCCCGATGCTGGGTCGAACCGCTGCCATCAAGTCGGTAATTTTTCGGTAGAAATAGGCCCACCGCCACATCACCCGGTTCATCGTCATGGTCATCCCGGTGCCGCGAAAATCGCGATCCACCGCCAACATTGATACCTCCGCCATGCGGCGCTTACGCACACGCAACCGCTCGATTTCACTGGGAAACACCGGCTCCATCGGCAGTCCCAGCGGCGAGTCTTCGACCAGGGTCATGGTACCTACGACCCGATCACCGTGCATGGCCACAAAGACCGCCGAGCTCGGCAACGCATGGTAGGGGGCGATACGCATGCCACTGGGTTTGGCTGGATAGATGCCACGTTGTACGGAGATGTCGTGCAGCAGCTTGAATGCTTGCTCCCACTCTGTACGGCAGTCGGCGATTTTGAAGACCAAACCTGCGAGCTCATCGGGCCTGAAGCCCAGCTTGGATGTGTAGAGTCGGCGTCTGACTGACGTCGGCAGCAGGCGGAGGTAGAGGGGCAGACTCATGCAGCGTACTCCAGCGACTATCTATAATATAGCGGCGGATTGGCGACAAATGCGTACCACGGTGATTGTTCCTGGCCAGGAGAGCTGGGCGGCTGACAACGGCATAAGGCGTCGCGGTTGCTGGACCCAAGAAAACATGCTTATGTTTCTCGCAACTTGGTTGGGAGAACGCCATGATCACATACAGTCTCGCCGCGTTGATGCTGCTGGCCCCTGCAGCCGACCTGACCCCTGTAGCAGGCGCGGAGTCTGTGGCGTGGGGAAAGAAGGAGCTTGGCTATATTATCGGTGCTGACAAGACAGTGAGTTTCGAGCTGACCGGCCCGCTCATGGTGTTGCTAGAGCTCCGCGCCACCGACGCGATGAAGGGCAAGAGCGTCACCGTTGATTTGACGCGCGACGATGGCTACCTGTCGAAGAACAGCGTGACCTTTAAGGCGGCACCCGGTGGACCTGACAAATATAAGTTGGCAGGCAAGCTAGGTTTCAAGGTCGTGCTCGGCAAGCACCGCTATACGGTGAAGGCCGACGTTGCAGGCCTGGCGCTGAAGGCCGAGACCGTCAAGAACATTCCGAAACCGCAATTGGCTGCGGCTGAAATCGAGCTGGCAAAGCCTGGCAAGCCAGCCACAGCCGTGGCTACGCCAGCACCAACGCCGCCACCCGCAGCCATCGAAGCGACGCCGGTTAGCGATAGCGCCACGGCGGCCACCACGACGCACGAAGTCAATCAGATGTTGATGGGGTCAGACGCTGGTAGCAGCGATGCCGCGACGGGCGCGGGCGATGCCAAAAGCACAGGCGCCTTGCGCGTGGCGGTGTATGACTTGGAGATCCAAGGCGTCGATCCACGTGTCGGCGCGGTCGTGACCGACAGCCTTTTGGCGGAGGTGCGCAAACTGCAGGGGGTGTCGGCCATCGGTATGGCCGAAATCCGCGACATGTTATCGCTCGAAGCCAGCAAGCAGGCGATGGGCTGTGAAGCCAACGAATCCTGCCTCGCGGAAATCGCCGGTGCCCTCGGCGTGGACGATCTCGTGACCGGTTCAATCTCCAAGGTGGGTGACGGCAGCGTCTTCATTTTGCGCCGGTTGGATCAACGCCAAGCCAAGATCCGTGGCAGTGTAAACAAGCGACTTGCTGCGGGTGCCGGCGATGAGTTCCTGTTGGCGATCGGGCCAGCGGTGCAGGAGCTATTTACTGATCGTGACTTGAAGCCCGGCAAAGAGCGCGGTGTGCCGAAGGAGGTGGCGCTGCGCATCAACCCGCCGCCGTTACCTAAATGGTCGTTCTTTAGTGTTGCAGGAGGCTCAGTCGCTGCCGCGGTGGTCGGCTCCGTGTTTTACCTCTTAGCGAGCCAACAAGAGGACGGGTTGCAATCGGACCTCAAT
Organism: Myxococcota bacterium; assembly: GCA_022703175.1. Taxonomy (GTDB): domain Bacteria; phylum Myxococcota; class XYA12-FULL-58-9; order XYA12-FULL-58-9; family XYA12-FULL-58-9; genus JACRCV01. Next base: position 6,254 of record JAKLEG010000093.1, read on the forward strand.
CGGAGCGACCGAACCGGCGAGACCATCGCGGGTGCTGATTTCATGAAGGAGTATCGCCAGGCCGATTCGCGTTACAACGTCGCCACCTACGGTTTTGCCACCGCCGGGACATTGGCGTTGTCTGCTGCGGTGATGGCGTTCTTTACCGACTGGAACGACTACGCGGCGACCGAACCCGCCCGTTAGGGCGAGGGTGTTGCTGGTACAGCGGTTTTTTGCCCAATTCCCAAGCGGTGCTTCATCGACTCAAACAGCGAGTAGGCCACTGGCACGATTAACAGCGTGATCACGAGCGACAACGCTTGGCCACCGATAATGACCTTGGCCAACGAGGCGCGGGCCGCAGCGCCTGGGCCCGTGCCGAGCGCGATCGGGCTCATGCCCGCGATGAGCGTGAGCGTGGTCATCAGGATGGGGCGCAGGCGGGCGTGATTTGCCTCCAAGAGCGCCTCGAATAGCGGCCGCCCCTGGGCGCGCAACGTGTTGGTGTAGTCGATCTGCAAGATGCCGTTTTTCTTGACGATTCCGAACAACATGAAGACGCCCAAAATACTGTACAGGTTGATGGTGTCGCCCAAAAACAGCAGTGACGCGAGCGCGAACGGCAAGGTGAGCGGTAGCGACAGCAAAATGGTCACCGGGTGCAGGAAGCTCTCGAACTGTGCGGCCAGCACGATGTACATGAACAGGAAGGCCAATAGGAACGCCATGCCCATGTTGCGCATCGTCTCGCCCATCATTTTGGCACGTCCAAGGGCCACGCCTTGATAACCGACGGCGAGCTTGACGTCGTTTTTGAGCGCTTGTTCTACCGCAGCCTGGGCAAGGTTGGTCGGCAGGCCATCTAGGTTGGCAGAGATCGTGACCTGGCGTTGGCGGTTGTAGCGATCGATCTGGGTGGGCCCACGGCTCTCGCTCAAATCGGCCACCTGTTGTAGCGGCACGAGCTTGCCGTTGGCGGTCGCGAGCGGCTGTGTCGCGACCACGTCAGCGCTGTTTCGATCTTCTTCTTTTAGGCGCAGCCAAACGTTGTACTGCTCGACGCCCTCCCTGAACTTGGCCACTTTCTCGCCCCCCACCATCGTGCGCAGTGAGCTTGCCAAGTCCAACGCGGTAATGCCGAAATCAGCTGCCTTCGCGCGATCGATCGTGACCTCCACCTCCGGTTGGCGTGAGGCCAGCGAGGTATCCACATCCACGAAGCCAGGGGTGGCGCGCAACTTGCGTGCGAGGGCATCGGCGTAGCCCATCAAGGTATCTAGGTCGGGGCCGGTGATGTTGTACGAGAACGCCGCCGAAGAACGTGAACCGGAAAGACCCCCAATATCGTTAACGCCCGAGCGCAGCTCCGGGTATTTGCGCAGCACGGCGCGCACCTTCTTCATCACCGCGGATTGTGGATAGGAGCGCTTCTCGATGTCTTCGATGGCGATGTAAATGGAGCCACGGGTGACATCTTCGGCGCCGGTGTCGGCGCTGCCGATCTGCATGAGCGTCGTCTCGATTTCGGGCAGCGCGTGCAGCTCGTCTTCGATCTTGCCAAACGTCTCTGAGGCTTGCTTCAGGCTCGTGCCCGCGGGCGCAATCATCGTCACTTGGAATTCGCTGCGGTCGTCTACGGGCATGAAGTCTTTGCCCAGGGCACCTGCGAGTGGGGCGGCGCTCAACACGCACACCACCGAAATTGCGACCATGGCGGCACGGTGCCCGAGCGCCCAGCGCAACAGCCAGTCGTAACCCGCCTCGATGGCGCCCCAGAAACGGTTTTCTTTAGACGTGTGCTGTTTGGTGCTGGCCTTGAGGAAACGCGCCGACAGCATCGGCGTCAGCGTGATGGAAACCACCAGCGAAATGCCGATAGCAAATGCGGTGGTAAGGCCGAATTCATAGAAGAAACGGCCGGTCATGCCTTGCATGAACGCCACTGGCAGGAAGATGACCATCAGCGAAGTCGTGGTCGCCAAAACGGCCAAGCCGATTTCCTTCAGGCCATCGATCGCGGCATTCACCGGGGTTTTGCCGTGCTCTTCCATGTGGCGGAAGATGTTTTCAAGCACCACGATGGCGTCGTCAATAACGATACCGACCGCAAGCGTGAGCCCCAACAGCGACATGTTGTTGAGGGTGAAATGGAGCGCGTTCATTAATGTGAACGTGGACACGAGCGATGTCGGAATCGCGACTGCAGCGATCACCGTAGAACGCAAGTTGCGCATGAACAACAACACGGCCAGCGCGGCCAATACACCGCCGAGCACCAAGTGCAATTTTAGCTCGCTGATGGAGTTGATGATGAAGCGAGATTGGTCGGACGTCAGGTCAATGCGCACATCGCGGGGCAAGGTGGGCTTGATCTCAGCGAGCCGCGCCTTCACGCGCGCGATGGTCTCTACGGTGTTGGTGCCTGATTGCTTCTGGATCACGAGTGCGACCGCCGCGGCGCCGCGGTCATGGTCACCCTTGTTCCACAACCGCGCCATCGAACGGGGTTCTTCCACCGAGTCTTCAATACGCGCGATGTCGCCCAGGGTGACCTGCCGGCCGTTCTTCGTGGTTACCACGAGCGTCGCGAAATCTTCGACCTTCTCGACGCGCGCCATGGTGCGCAGCACCTGTTCGTTGTCGCCACGATCAATGCGACCAGCCGGGATCTCGACGCTCTGGGTCACCAGTGCTGCCCGCACGCGGGCAATCGTCAGGTCGTAGGAGCGCATCTTTTCCAGGTCGACGACGACGTTGATCGCACGTTTCCATGCCCCCGAGAGGAGCACGGCCCCAACGCCATCGACGTTCTCGATGGCCTCCTTGATTTTTAGTCGGGCGATCTCCGAGACTTCCTTCATGTCACGGTTGGCGGCCACCGCCAGCGTTAGCACTGGGATCGCGTCGAAATCGACCTTGGAGATAACGGGCGGCTCGACATCGGTGGGCAGCAGGCTCATCACAGTGGCGACTTTGTCGCGGACATCCTGGACCGCTTCGGCGACGGGGCGTTCGAGCAAGAACCTCACGACGACGCGCGAGACGCCTTCGAGGTTTGTGGCGGTCAGCTCGTCGATGCCGGCCACCGTATTGACCACCTCTTCGATGGGCTTCGTGACTTGGCTTTCGATCTCCTCCGGCGAGGCACCGCGCAACACCGTGGTGATCGTGACGACCGGGACTTCGATCTTGGGCATCTGGTCAACGCCCAGCGAGCGGTATGAGAACATCCCCAGAACGACCAGCAGCACCGTGACCATCGTCGCCAGCACCGGGCGACGAATGAAGATGGTAAGCCCGTCCATTAGCGCACCGCTACCGTGCGGCCGTCGGACAGCAATTCGACGCTTGTGACCGCGACCTTTTGGCCAGCCACAAGGCCTTTGGCGATGAGCACGCGGGTTTGGCTCTTGCCCGCGATTTCAATCGGCTGCTCTCGGACCACATCTTGGTCGATCACGAAGACGCGAGGATTGCCGGCAAAACTCATGACGGCCGTCTCTGGGACGGTCAGTGCGTCGTCTTGGCTCTGCACCAAGATGGAGGCGCGAGCAAAACTGCCAGCCTTCAGGTGACCATCGGCATTGTCAAAGCGCGCCTCAATCGGGAAGGAACGGGAGTCTTGCGCGATGGCTGGGCCAACCCGAGTGATGGTCCCTTGGATGGGGGTCTCAGGCTGGGCCTCGGTGTACGCTTGCACAACGTTCCCCACAGTGACCAGGCCGGCGAAACGCTCCGGCACATCGGCGCGCAGTTTGAGCGGGCGATTGTTGACGATAGAGAAGGCCGCCGTCCCTGCTTTGACATACTCGCCGGCGTTGATCAGGCGTTTGGCAATTTGGCCGGCGAATGGGGCGCGCAAGCTCGTGTCTGCGTACTTTTTGTGCGCGAGGTCGGCAGCCGCCTTGGCCACATCGAGGCGCCTTCGACCTTCATCCAATTGTTGCTGGGAGACCAGGTTCTTGCTGGCCAGATCCACAAGGCGTTTATAGTCGGCCTCGGCGGCGCCCAAGTCGGCGTCGGTTTGTGCCACCTTCCAGGTAAACTCGGCGGGGGTGATTTGTGCCAATGTCGCACCGCGCGGCACATCGTCGCCCAGATCGGCGTTGATGGTGGCAATCTGACCTTCCACCTCAAGTGACACGACGGCTTCTTGCGAGGGCGCCAACGTACCCGTCACGTCGATGCGCTTTTCGATGCGTTCGTTCTTGGCCTCGGCGGCGGTGATGGCCAGCGGCTGCTCGGTCGCGTTGGTTTTGGCGTTGGCTACGCCTGCGATCGATGGTTTGCAGGCAGCGAGGGTAAGCACCACAAAAGAGGCGATGAGCTGACGATTTAAAGACTGCATGACCTACTTCTCCTGCACGCTAATTTCGCCCATGGCCTTCTGCAGCCGCGCGCGTGCGACTTGCAGATCGAAATCGGCCTGAATGGCGTTGGTTTGAGCTTGGGTAAACAAAGCTTGTGCGTCGGTGACTTCGACAATGCTTCCGGCGCCGGCTTGGTAACGAGCTTCGGCCAACGCCAAGGTCTCCTTGGAGGCCTCCAGCGCGGCTTCCGTGGGGGCCAGGCGCTCATGGGCCTCGTTGAGGGCCAGGTAGGCGGTTTCGACATCGTTGCGAACCTGGATCTCAAGACTCAAAAGTTGTGCTTCCATCGCGCGCTGTCGAGCATCCACCTCGTCCAGCGCGTGGGTGGTACCGAACCCCGAGAAAAAGTTCCAAGTGGCGGTGGCCCCAACGGTCCAGTTGTGCACGATGTTCTGCCGTTCAAAATCAGTGGCAACATAGTTGAGCGAACCCGCGGCTGAGAGCGCCGGAAAGTAGCCTGCGCGCACGGTGCGGACCGTGCCATACAGGGCTTCTTTGCGTAGCTTCAGCGCCTGGTAGTCGGGGCGTTGAGCCAGCGCGGTGGTCACCGCGCTGGCCATCGACACGTTGGGAAGTCCCCGTGACAATTGCGGTTTTTCTACGTGGTAGGTGGGGGCGTCGGCGGTGAGGCCCATCAGCGCATTCAGCGTGCTCTTGGCGATGGCCAACTGGTTGGTTGCGCGGATCAGCGTCAAGTTGGCGTTGGCCAGGTCGACCTTGGCACGGGTCACGTCGATCATGGGGCGTACGCCTGCGGTGACTTGGCCGTCGGCTAGCGTTAGGTGTTGCTCCATTTGGCGCTTGGCCTCGCGCGCGGCCTGCAGGCTTTCCTGATTGGCCAGCACCGAGAAGAAAGCCTGGGTGGTGTTCATCACCACCGCTTGGGCGGTGAGCATGGCATCGCTCGAAGTAGCATTGGCCTCGGCGTGGGCCGCATCGTAAGCACCGCCCGTTTTGCCAAAATCATAGATGAGCTGACTGACGCTCACCTGGGCGTTGTACGCGCCAGTGTTTTCGTCGGTTTCTCCCGGGGCCTGATACCCGGGGATCAGCGTCGCGACGTTGGAGCTGCCAGGCCTGCTGTTGGCCGTGGCGCGGCTATAGCCGACTGAGGCGTTGGCCTGTGGCAGGTAGCCAGCATAGCTCTGGTTGGCCTTGGCGGTGGCGGCGTTGTGCGCCTCGCGGGCGCTCACCAAAGCGGGGTTGCCCTTGAGCGCTGTTTGCAAGGCCGCGTCGAGGGTTAGCGTCTCTTCAGCGCGTGCGTTGGGTACGAGGAGGAGAGCGGCGAAGGCAATGGCGCCTGACATCGTGTGAGGGGACTTCATGAGTGGCTTCCTTCAGGACGGAGGGCGTGGGCGGGGGTCTCCGCGGCGGTTGTTTGGCAACGCAAAACAGGGGTGGGTTCGGCACCTTGTAGCTCGGCCATCACTCGCGTCAGCACCTCGGAAAATGCCAGGCGCAGGTCGGGAGACAAGCTGCGTACGATGGCGGTGAACTCCTGGGTCCGCGACTCGTCGAGCTTAGCGAGCAGCGTGCGTGCTTTGGGGGTGATGGTGACGCGTTTTTGGCGACGGTCGTCGGCATCTTCTTGGCGTTCGACCATCTCGCTTTGCACCAGGCGATCCACCATGTGGCTGGTGGCGGCACGTGACAACTTAAGTCGGTCGGCAATGTCACAGACCGAGTGCGGTCCGCGCGACCGCAGTGCAAAGAGCGTGACCATCTGCGGCAGCGTCAGCCCGACGTCATTCATCACGCTCAACGTGTCGCCTGCTGAGCGTTGGTGCATCAGCGCAACGACGCTCTTCCAGAGGTGCGCCAGCGCGTCGATGGACTGATTTGCGGAGGTAGTCGAACGAGGCATAGGAATAACTGGCCTTTCGAATAGTTTTAACTTTAGAACTATGTTGTTTGTAAAAGTATCTGTCAAGGCCGATCTCTAGGCCTTAGATGCGCGACCGGCGGTTTGGGTTGGCAGGAAGATCGCGGATCAGTCGACTTCGATGAGGCCTCGGCGGATGGCAAAGCGAGTCATGTCTGAGTTGTTGCGCAGGTTAAGTTTTTCCAAGATGCGACTGCGGTAGGTTTCGACCGTGGAGGGGCTCAAGTGCAACTCTTCGGAGACTTCTCGGGTGGTGCCGCCCCGCGCGAGGCGGATAAGCACTTGGATTTCGCGATTGGAAAGCGCGGCCTCGGGGCTATCTTCTTGCGGCTGGCCGAGGCGCCCGACCATGCCTTCGAGCACCGAGGGGGTGACGTACACACCTTTGGCGGCGACCTTGCGAATCGCCGTCAGCAGCTCGGCCGTGGGGGCGACCTTTACGATGAAACCGGAGGCACCAGCGCGGATCAACCGGGTCGCGTACTCTTCGTTGGCGTGCATTGTCAGGATGAGGATGCGGATGCCCAGGTCGAGCGCGACGATCTGTTCGGTGGTCTCCAGGCCGTCCAGGTCGGGCAGGCCGTAATCCAAGATCACCAGGTTCGGCTTTAGCGTGCGACATAACTCGACCGCCTCGTGACCCGAGCCGGTTTGGCCGACGACTTCGAGGTCTTCCTCGGCCTCCAACAACCGGCACAGGCCGTCCCGAACCAGGGTATGATCATCAACAATCAGAACTCGAATCATGGTGCTGCCTCACTTTTTGTCCGTGCCACCGGCGCCTCAAACAGAATTCGTGTGCCAGCGCCAGGTCGAGCATTGATGGTGAGCTCGCCGTCAACCAGGGTTGCGCGTTGGCTCATGCCCGCGAGCCCGACGCCTGGACTTTCAGACGTGGCTCCGGTGGAAAAGCCTTTGCCATCATCCTCGACTCGCAGCCGCAGCCGCTCTTGGTGGATAACAAGCTCGATGATCACGCCCTTGGCCTCGGCGTGCTTGGCGATATTGTTTAGCGCCTCTTGCATGATGCGGTAGCTCGTTAGCTTGAGCTCCGGCGATAGACGCACGTCGCGTGACAGGGCGATGTGCACCTGCACAGGTAAACCGCTGTGTTCGCCAAACTCGCGGACCAACAGCCGCGCTGCCGGCTCCAGTCCCAGGTCATCGAGCAAGGGCGGCCGCAAGCCACGGCACAGACGCCGAACCTCGATACCCCCTTGTTCTACGATATGGATGACGTTGTCGAGGGTGGCATCCTGGCCGCCCAGCCCTTCTTCGGCGCGTTTTTGCAGCACGCCGAGCTCCAGGCGCAATGCGGTCAGGAGTTGGCCCAGCTCGTCGTGTAGCTCACGGGCCACGCGTTCGCGCTCTTCTTCTTGGGCGCGCAAAATCTGTCGCGGCAGCGCGGCCGAGTGGCGCTCAGCGGCCAGGGCTTGGTCGCGCGCTTCTTGTGCCATCGCGATGCGGCGTAACAACAACGACATCATATGGAAGACACCCAACGACAGAAACAGCCCCAACCCTGCCACCGGGAGCGCGGCGCGCCACGGGGACTGTTCGAGCGTTTCGGGGCGTGCGGCGTGTTGAGCCATGCACTCGGCGTAGCTCAGAGCCAGATCGTGTTGATGTTGCACCTGTTGGTACGCGACCAGACCTGTGACGATCATCAGAGCCACGAAGACCAAACTCGGAAGCAACCAAATGGCGGTACGACGCATATGCAACTCGTAAGCTTCCTATCGCAGGCGCGCCTCGGGATCTATCAGAACGGTGTACGGCGTGCGAAGGGCCACCGCTTGACAGGCATCTGCGGACTGTTCTCCGCTTTGGTCTGCAAAGATCGTCTCCTGCCTTGAAGCGAACCTCCGGAATCACCAAGTTAAGTCTAGGCAGCTCAAGAACTGTAAAAGCCAATATGCGGTGTCATGAACACCGCCGTGGTGGCGCGAGGGTGTTCGGGGGGAGGGACCGGCAATGGGTCTCGGGAGGTTCTCGGCCACGCAGCGAATCATCGCTGCGGTGATGCTGAACGGTATGTTCAGCTTGGTTGCGATGGCTTATGCCCTCGCAAGCATGTCGTCGCAAAACACCGAGATCGAACGGGTGGTGAACGACGACTTTCGCGCGATGATGCTGGCCCGCGATTTGCG
>JAKLEG010000094.1 GCA_022703175.1 Myxococcota bacterium
AGCGTCATGGGTTCAGGTCACGCAGAGGGGTCAATGCTCCTGGGAAACTCCAGGTGCAGGGGGGTCAATGCTCGTGAGAAACTTTAGGCCAGAGGGGTCAAAGGTCGTGGGAATCGACACCTGCTCACCTGTCGTTGTTCTTAGACAATCGTTCTCGCACCGGTAAACAGGGGCATTCAGGTCCGGTGGCGACTCGTTGAACCGGGGCGCCATGAATGGCGCCCCTACAGCTGTGTGAACTGCCGCGAACGGTGTACCCTAAGTGCGTTGGAGAAACAGAGGGGCGGGCTCTACCCCTCCAAGGCAAGGCTATCTGTGACCACAACTGACTCTAATACGGCCACATCCTCTGGGTGTCGCTCGCACCGTGAAAACAAGAACCATTGCAGCGATGCGGACTTCTGCCACCGGCCCGCGGGCATGATGAGATGACGATGGCGCTTGCATACTCATGGCGCGTACGCTTTGCGTCGACCCTTTGCTGTGTTGCGTTGGCATACGCATGCGGGCCTGGCGTCGACCTGGCCGCACGCCCGTGTCAGAAGCTTGCCTGCAACGACGCGCCGCCAACCGCGTGTCGTGAAGATCAAACGCTGCATCGCTTCGAAAATCCGGGCCGGTGCCGGCTCGAAACCGGTCAATGTGAGTACCGCGAGGTGGTCGAGCTCTGCCCCGCCGGTTGCGCCAACCCGCAGCGCTGCAACATGCCTGGGGATGTGCTGTTCTCGCGGTCGCTCCTGGCATGGCACTTGGTCACCCTGGATGCAGAGCGATGGCTTACGGCAACGTACGATGCCTTGGTGATCTTGAACCGCGCCGGGCAGACCGTGCGCACGTTGCCCTTTCCGGCCGAGATCGCGGGCGAACCGGTGAGCGAATTGGCAGCGACACCCAGCGGTGCCATCGTCGTGCGAACCGTTGGCCATTACGACTCGGGTGACGAACGAGTCGTTCTGCTCAACGACTCTGGAGAGCTACTGTGGCTTGAGACGCAACCACATCCCGGGATAATGGGGAAAGGCAACGAGAAGCTCAGCATCGATCTCGATGACACCGTTTACTTTGCTGGTCGCAGCTCATTGGTGGCGATTGAGGCAAATGGTCACGTGCGTTTTCGACTCCCCTATGCGCTTGCGCCGTTAATTATAGCGTTGCGTTCGGGGGTCGCGTTGGTGGCATGTGACGTGGCATGCCGAGGCTACAACCCCATCGATGGTGCCCTGTTGTGGCAGCAACCTGCGACAGGACAGGCTGAATTCGTGATCTTCGACGACGCTGGCGAGGTGGTCGTGACCTCTGGCAAGACGCTCACCAAGCTCGATGCGGCAGCGGGTACGGTTCTTACAACCCTTGAGCTCGCCCCCACAGCCGTCCACGTCGCGAACTATGCACTCCTTACCGACCACGCCGGCGGCCTGGTGGTGGGCTTGAGCACGCGCAACAGTGACTTTGTCTATTCCCAAAGCCTGCTAAGGATTCGCCAAGCCGATCTGCAGATCATCTTGGAGCGCGACACCACGCAAGAAGACTGGATCTACCCCAGCGTGGTCACGGCAGCAGGTTCAAGCTACGGAATCGGCTACTGCAGCGGCACTACTCCGAATACCGAAATCCAATGCCTGGCCGCGCTCGACGTGAACTTCGCACCAACCTGGCAGGTGCTAACTGACGATGGCGAAAACGGCGCAGGCTCGGTATCGGAGCCCATGCTCGATGAGCAGGGCAATGTTTGGATCGCAAGCGTTTGGACTGGCGTCATGAAAGTGGTGGCGCTTGAACCCCTAGCAGACTCCAGCTGGCCCCAGGTACGCGCCGACAACCGCAATGCGGGTCGTGCTCGGTGAGGCCGACAGGGCAGGACAAGCACACGCAACTTTCAGCGTCAAAAGCCCCACGCGGCAGCTTGTTGCCGCCGAGGTCGAGCGGCTCCGGTGCGTTGCGACGCTGTTAACAAGCCACCTGCGCGGGCGGCGCTCTCGGATGCGCGCGTCGTTTGCCTGACAGGCCGTCCAGAACCGGAACGGGACTCCGTAGCGCGTCGATATCCACGATGGCTTGGTGAATCCGCGGCAGTAGGTGTTCGAAGGTGTAGCGAATCAGGTGCTCGCCCTTGATGGCCTGAGAGATTGCCCACGCTGCTTGCTTGCCCTTAGAGCGCAACGACAAGGCCAACAGTGACCAAAAATGGCGGCGGTGGCTGCTGCGGATCCCAAGGCTCCAGAGGGCCTTCACGCAAATCATCACGTCGGTCACATGGATCCGCCGTCGACCAGGGGTCTTCGGAGAGCGGCGCATCACCGCCGCGCATCGTCCATAGTAGGCGGCCGGCGTGTAGATCTCGGCCAGCAGGTCGGCATAGCCCTGGAGCAAAGTCCGCTCATCCATAGCCGGCTCGAAGTTCGGGCGCTCAAATTGGTCACCGCTCCCGCCTGAGCGCAGGCGCCCTTGCCCCTTAAGCCGCCGCCACAACGCGGTGCCCGGCAAGGCCGTCAGCAACCCCACCATCGCCATTGGAATCGCCGTGGCTTCAATGAAGCTGCTCTGGCGCGCAAAGATCGTTGGGTCGTCTTGGTCGAAGCCAACGATAAAACCGCCCATCACTTCTAGGCCGATGGCCGTCAGTCGATCCACGCTCGCCACCATGTCGAGACGCAAATTCTGGGTCTTGCCAGCGCCTGCCAGGGAGGCCGGCGCCGGTGTCTCGATACCGACAAACACCGCCGTGAATCCGGCGGCCACCATCGCATGGGCCAACTCAGGGTCTGATGCCAGGTTCAGGCTGGCCTCAGTGAACAGTTCAAACGGAAAATGCTGACGTTGTTGCCACGCGGTAATTTCGGGCAAAAGTCGCCGCACCGCCTTCTTGTTGCCAATGAAGTTGTCGTCCACCAAGAATACCGAGCCGTGGAATCCGAGCGCGAGCAACGTCGCTAACTCACGCACCACCTGGCCGGCCTCCTTGGTGCGCGGCCTATGACCAAAAATCTCAACGATATCACAAAACTCACACGAGAATGGGCAGCCCCGGGAGAACTGAATGGCGGCCACCGCGTAGTGGTCGAGTTGGAGCAAGTCGAACCGCGGCAACGGCGACGTGAGCAGCTCCGGACGCTCGTCACTAGATCGTTTTAACACCACGTGGGTGTCCGTCGGTGTTGCAAGCGCCGCCACGAGCTCGCTCTCGCGGCCTTCAAGCTCACCGCAGAAAACCCAGTCGGCATCCAGGTACTCCTCCGGGGAGGTGGTCGGCGCCGGCCCCCCCACAACCACCCGACGGTCTAGCGCATGCGCACGCCGAATCACGGCGTGCATCGACTTGGCTTGGATACGCATGCCCCCCAGGAACACGACGTCGGCCCACAATAACTCTTGGTCGGTAAGCGGCCGAATGTTGATGTCGGTCAGCCGCAGCTCCCAGGTCTGCGGCAGCAACGCCGCCACGGTCACGAGACCCAGCGGCGGCACGTTCACGTGTTTGCCGGCCAAGTCGAGGGTGTACTGGAAACCCCAGTAGGTCACAGGAAATTCAGGGTTGACGAAGAGAATTTTCACCTCCCCACGGTAGACCTTTGCAACCCGAGTGGCGGTAAAACTTCGGTGAATCTTTTGTCACCCAACAGTCACGACCCGACGCAGCGCGTAATTGACGACAGGCAGCGATCGGTGTGCATAAGCTGGCGGGGGCAGCGCATGCAGAAACGATTGGTGTCGATTTCCGTACCGATAGGACTGACGTCCGTGGCCGTGGGCCTGAGTGTCGCCCTGTTGGTCGCCTGGACCTTGGTCATGGTGACCCAGCTCAACATAGGGGGCCGCACCTGGCTACTCGTGGTGGGCATTGTATCGCTCGCAGTCATTATCATGGTGCTTGTGCTCTCGGCAGTGCTCTTAGTGCGCGAGGTGCTCGAAGGTCGGCGCCAAACCGGCTTCATCGACTCGGTCACGCACGAGCTGAAAAGCCCGTTGGCATCACTCAAGTTGTGCCTCGAAACCTTGGACCGCCCAGCGCTCTCGGACGAACAACGTCGCGCGTTGCGCGAGATGATGCACGACGACGTGGATCGGCTCTCGGTCTTCATCGACGATGTGCTCAACGCCAGCCAACTGGCCAGCAGCCGGCAGCGCCTCGAAAAGGTGACCCTCTCCGTGGAGCACGCTATCTACCGGGCCGTGCAACAAGTGTGTGCTCGCAGGCGGACGCCAAGAGAACGAATCAGCGTTGTCGCGACCAACGACTTGACGTTGTGCACCGACCCCACCGCGTTGGAGATTATTTTAACCAACCTCCTAGACAACGCGATCAAGTACTCCGCGGAGGGCGCACCGGTGTGCGTCGTGGCCGAGCAAACGCCACAAGGTATCACGCGCATCGAAGTGCGCGATCAGGGGATCGGCATCGCGACGCACCACCTAAAAGAAATTTTCAAGCGCTTCTTCCGCGTCGACCGCGAAGAGGTGCATGCTCGCCATGGCACGGGGCTTGGACTGTTTGTGGCCGCAGGTATGGCACGGCGGCTCGGCGGCACCCTCAAGGCAGCATCTCCAGGCCCCGGCAGAGGCAGCGTCATGCGCATCGAACTGCCAGCGCGTTTGCGCCCTCAGCCTGCGAGCTCTGCCGCGCAAGTGCCGACGAAAGAGTAAGGAACGCAACGATGGACGCCGCCAAAGATCGCGTGCTCGTGGTTGAAGATGAAGCGCACCTGGCTACCGGCTTGAAGCTGAACTTCGAGCTGGAAGGCTTCGAGGTCGACGTTGCCGGCACCGTGCGCGATGCCAGCCGCCTGTTACTGCAACCCCGCCGCTTCGCCGTCATCATTTTGGACCTGATGCTCCCAGACGCCGATGGCGTGACGTTTTGCCGCAAGCTGCGAGACGCGGGCGACTACACGCCGGTCATCATGCTCACGGTCAGGGGCGAGGCCACCGACCGGGTGCGTGGCCTGGCTGCCGGGGCCGACGACTACCTACCAAAACCTTTTGAATTCGCTGAGCTTTTAGCGCGCGTGCAATCGGTGCGACGACGCCAACGTTGGGACCACGACCGCCCGGAGATGTCGACCACCAATCATCGCCAGCGCTTCGGCGCGACGGTAGTCGACTTTGACACCCATGAGCTCTGGGTTAACGGCGAACTCCGTCAGCTGACCCGCCTGGAAATCGACTTGCTTCGCTACTTTGTCACCAATCCGGCGCGTGTGATTTCGCGCACGGAGCTGTTGGAGCAGGTCTGGCGTTTCGAAAACGCCCCTGATTCCCGCACGGTGGATAATTTCATCGGCCGCTTGCGCAAATACGTCGAGGTGGATCCGAGTAAACCCGTGCACTTCATCGCCGTGCGCGGCGTGGGCTACAAGTTTCTACCTGAGCCGGTGGAGCTCCCCGAGTAACCAACCGCGCCGAGGCTCACGCCCAAGTAGGGCTATTCATTAGACCCTCGGCGGGTGTACTCTCCTGCGCACCCGAGTTTGGCGGAAGTTGACTGTGGGGCCTGTGCTGGCCAACTGTTGCGGCCACCGCTTCCCCCACCGCCAACCCCAGGACGTAGCCTAGGAGAGCAACATGCCGTCGTCATTTGTCGTCGAAGCCGCCACGCGCACGGAAAAAATCACCTACGCCGTGCGCGATATTGTGCTGTTGGCCGATCAGGTCGCGAAGACCGGCAAGGAGATGCTGTATCTCAACATCGGCGACCCCAATAAGTTCGACTTCCGCACCCCGCAACATGTCATCGATGCGGTGGTGGCCGCGATGCAGGCCAACAAGAACAGCTATTCCGCATCTTCCGGCATCGAGGAAGCCCGCCAGGCGATCGAGCGCGAGGCCGACCGCAAAGGCATCCGCAGCATCCACGATATCTTCGTAACCTCGGGTGCCAGTGAGGCGATCGAAGTGGCCCTCACCGCACTCGCCAACGAAGGCGAAAACATCCTGACGCCCTCCCCTGGCTATCCGTTGTACACCGCGGTGCTGGCGAAACTGGGGGTTAAAGAGAACCCCTACTATTTGGATGAGGCCAACGGTTGGCAGCCCGACTTGGACGACATCAAGAGTAAGATCAACAAGCATACCCGCGGCATCGTGGTCATCAATCCGAACAACCCCACCGGCAGCAACTGCAGCCGCGAAACGCTGCAGGGCGTGTTGGCGCTGGCCCGGGAACACAAGCTGGTGGTGTTTGCCGACGAAATTTACGACAAGCTGCTGTTCGATGGCCAAGAGCACATCTCACTGGCCTCCCTCGATCACGAGACCCCCGTCATCACCTTCAACGGTCTGTCGAAAGCGTACTTAGCGCCCGGCTTCCGCATTGGTTGGGGCATCGCGAGCGGCAGCGGCAAGGCGCTGAACGGTTACCTAGAAGCGATGAATCGGATCTTGCGCGCACGCCTATGCGCCAATCACCCGATTCAATGGGCTATCAAGCCGGCCCTTGAAGGTAGCCACGCCCACCTGGCCGAGGCCATGAACAAGCTCACACGCCGCCGCGACCTAACAGTGAAGGCGCTGAACAGCATCCCGGGCATCTCGTGCGTCAAACCTGGTGGCACCTTTTATGCGTTCCCACGACTGGAAATCGCGCAAAGCGACAACCATTTCGTGCATGAGCTCCTGCGCGCTACTGGCGTCGTGGTTGTGCCCGGCACTGGCTTCGGCCAAATGCCCGGCTCCAAACACTTCCGCGTGGTATTCCTGCCGCCGGAAGAGGTGCTGGCCCGCGCCTACGAACGTTTGGGGGAGTTCTTCACAAGCTACGAAGGCCGCACCCAGGCGGCCGCCATCACCGAACGCGGCGAACAGGCCAAGAGCCGACGCGTGAAGGCACGCGGCAAGAACGCAGCCAGCCGCGCGTAAGACGATCTAACGGCTACTTGCCATCCCCAAAATCAACCACATGCGCGAGCTCGCTCTCGGGCAGGTCGGTGATCACCGAGTAAACGAGCCCCGACGACCGCCACTGCGCCACGGTGTAACCGCGCACGCGTTGTAACTGCACCTTCGTTGAGCCAATACGGTAGAGCATCGGCGCGTCGTTCGGACCTGCTGGCCGCGGATCTTCGTAGACGAACAACGACACCCGCCCACGCGGCACCTCGTAACGCACATAGGCCGCATCGCGGTTATGTAACTGCGTGATCCGTCCTCCCAAGCGCTGCAAAGGTTCGGCATTCACCCGAGGTACGCGCATCGCAAACGGCAACTTCTCGTTGAAGAAGCTCTGCACCTGACTGACATCGGCCGACACCACATCCATCGGCAAGTTCCGTGCATGTCGCGCCGCCGCCTCTTCGAGTTCGGGCGCCCAACCGATGCTCGGCCCACCGGCCCCGCGCCAAATGAACGAGATCAGCACCGCCGCTGCCGCCATGGCCGGCCAAAGCTGCATCCAGCGCGAGCCACGCCCACGCTCGGCGTCCAACACCTCGCGAATGTTACGGCGTAACGATGGCGGGGCCGTGATCTTGGCACCGGCGCGTCGGGTCATTTCCCGCAATCGTCCTTCGTGTTCAAACTCCGCACGACAGTCACCACATGTGTCCACGTGCGCTTCCAACTCCAGGCTCAGCGCTGGCTCCAGCTCATTGTCAATGAGCCACACCAGGGCGCGTTTGGCTTCATCGCACCGCATGGGTCACCCATCCTTCCGGCGCCGATTAAAGGCAGACAAATCCACCACGTCGGGCGTTTCGGTTGCTGCTGGCGTTTTGACAATGCCGCGTTCCACGGCCAAACCGTACAGCTTGTCCTCCAACATGCGACGACCCCGGTACAGGCGACTCATCACGGTGCCCACCGGACAACCGAGCACGTCGGCAATTTCTTTGTAGGCCAAACCCTCCAAATCACACAGCGTCACCACGGTACGGAAATCTTCTGGCAAGGCATCCAACGCCGCCAACACCTCGTCGGACAACATCCGGTCCAGGTAGGTGTCTTCGGGGCGACTGGCCAAATCCCGCACCTCGGTGGAGGTCAACTGCCGTTCGACGTCGCTGCGGGTCACCCCTTCCAGCACCTCGCGCTCGCGTTTTTGCCGACGATACTTGTGTATAAAGGTGTGCGTTAGGATGGTGTAGACCCAGGCCTTGAAGTTGGTGCCCGGTTCAAAGCGATCGCGAAACCGCAACGCCCGCACCACCGTGTCCTGCACCAGGTCTTCTGCCTGCGCTGGATTGCGCGTGTAACGCAGAGCGACACGGTAGAGGCCGTCGAGGCTGGTCTCGACCAGGGACTCGAAGTCGTCGAAATCACTATTCTTTTTCGAAAAACTTAGGAATTTCATGGCGGTCCCTCGTAACCCTACAACCCGGGCCGGAACGACTGTATTCCGGCCTCCTCCCATCAAGCTAGGCACCGCCAGGCTATCCGCACGTCCCACCCCACGTCCACCCTATGACAACCCGGGCCAGTTGCGCTACATTTGCCGAGTGACCAATGGGCTAGGTTGAACCCCAGAAGGAGCATCATCATGTTGAATCGGCTGACGGGCGTGCTTGCGCCACTCGCAATGATCCTGTTTTCGGGATGCAGCCACCGCGACCCGCTGGGTTGTACGCAGAACGCCGACTGCCCCAATGGCCATGTGTGTCTGTCGGAAACCTGCGAACAACTGTGCGCCACCGACGAGGAGTGTTCGGCCGGCAACTTCTGCAACGGCGAAATCTGTATCCCCGGCCACCGCGATAGTCCCCTCATCTCGGGGCTCACAGGCAACGGCAGCAGCACTGCATGTCAGGCCGACACCAGCAACAATTGCCTCGGCACCGGCATCGTCGTCACAGGTAAAAACCTGGGCGGCTCGCGCTTTCGACTGGTGAGCGAACTGCCCAGCGGTCCGCAATACGATCTGGAGCCGCTCGCTGGTGGTCGTGTGCAAGATGCGGTGGTGGATCTAACGCCCGCGATTGCCGGTCCCACCCTTGTGCCTGGGAGGTACGTCCTGACCGCAACCAATGCGGCCGGCAGCGATCAAGCAGGTGTGGAGCTCCTCAAGGGCGATCCCGGCGAAATCACCAACCTCACCGGTGACGCGGCCATCGCCGCCATCAATGCCGACGATACCACGACGCTCATCCGCGCCGACCGCGTGGCGGGCGGGGGCAGTAGCGGCGGCGGCACACGCTACATCTACGACAATGACACCACCGCCCAAACCGAGAGCTTAGCTGGCGACCGGATGGTGGTGCGATTGGATGCCAGCGCCAGCGGCGTGCAAAGCCTCGCCATCGACTCAGCGCGCTTTGACGCCCTGTGCGGCGATATCGATGGCTGCACGCTGCGCTTGGCGGTGAACGGCTGGCAAGGTATCGAAGCCCCGCTCGTGGGAGCGCCCTGCCACTTCCAGATGACCGCGACGCGCTCCTGGACGGTGTCTCATGCCTGTACCCAATGGTACGGCACCTGGGGTGACAATGCCGGCACGCCGCAGTGGGCCACCCCCCCGCTGTTCTACGCCCCCTACCGCTCGGCGATGTGGGGCATCGATGGTGGCAACGACGACGGCGCGGGTGGACATTTCACCGGCGTGGTCCTGCACAACTTCGCCTGCTACCTGAGCGAAGCCGCCCCCACCGGTTCGACTGCAGGCTTTGCCGAGGATGATACCGAGGGCTTCTACCTCATCGCCTCGCACGGCACCTGGGCGGGTAGCTACTATCCGACCAGCGAATGGCCCACCGCCGACAGCGGCCGCGGCTGCCTGCTCATCGTCGACGACTAACCCTACCTCGGAGCCCGGGCATGCGCCTCCTGTTGACGCTCACCGCCATTCACCTCCTGGCCGCCTGCAAGCCGTCCCCAACGGCGTCACAGGCCTGCGCCACCAACGACGACTGCAAAGACGGCCTGGTATGCGTGCGCGCCGAGTGTGTCGACCCTGGGGGCGCAGCCTGCAACGACCGCACTGGCTGTACCGATGGGCTGCATTGTTGCAGCGGCGTGTGCACGGTGGGCAACTGCTGCGCCGCTGATTTTGAGTGCCCTGAGGGGTATTGCGAAGCGAGCGCGTGTCAGGCCGGCACCCGTCCGGCATGTTCGGAGACCGAACCGTGCGCCTCCGGGCGCTGTCTGCAGTCGGTCGGACTCTGTTATGAGTGCATCTACAGCGATGATTGCCCGACCACCGACCTGATCTGCTCCCCCAACCACACCTGTATCCCCGCGACAGCCGGTTGCACGGTGGCCAGCTGCGCCGATCAGGGACTCATCTGTGCGCCAGAACAAGGCGCCTGTCGCCCGTGCCTTTCCACCGCCGAATGCGGTGACCGAATTTGTTCTGAGGATGGTACCTGCCGCGCCTGCACAGGCTCCGAATCGTGCGGCACCGGACGCAGCTGTAGCAATGGTCGATGCACCAACGACGCAGGCACCGCGTGCACGACCAGTGCTGATTGCGGCGACCAATACTGCAACCCGAGCACCCATCGATGCGCGCCCTGCGCCCTGCCCAGTGAGTGCGGCAGCGGACGGACCTGTTTGAGCGGCGTCTGTATCGCCGACGACCCTGACTGCAGCACCGATGGTGATTGCAACCCGCCAAGCATCATCTGCCGCGCCCAACGCTGCGAACCCGGGTGCACCGAGGTGAGCTGCGCCTCAGGTCAAATCTGCTCGCCCACCACCGGACGTTGCATTGTAACCTCCACCGGCACGTTGGCGCTGGGCCAAGCCTGCAATAGCCACGAGGCATGCATCTCGAACGTCTGCTGGCCCACGCTCGATGAGGGTGACCAATTGCAGCTTAGCTGCAGCCAATCGTGCATCCGCCACGATGACTGCCCGAGCAACTTTGTCTGCTACGAACTGGGCGACGGCAACTTGTGTGTCCCCAAATCACTGTTCCCGGGCTTGCCGCTGAACGTGGTGCCTGGGCAAAGCTGCAGCGGCAACTTCATCAACACCAATTGCATGACGGGTTACTGCAACACCACAACGCAGAAGTGCATGGAGACCTGTGGTCGCAACGCCGACTGCCACGACCTTAGTGCGGAGCTCGCGTGCGTGTCCCGTTGGCCCGTCGGGAGCGATACCAACGGTGACAACATGCTCAGCCGCGACGAGACCTTGAGCCTGACCCAACTGTGCCATGTGCCGTATGGTTCGTTGGCCATCAACGCCCCGTGCACCGCCCACGACGACTGCGGCAGCGGTTACTGCGCGCAAACGCCTGACTACACTCTTGAAACTCGCTGCGCTGCCCCATGCTGCTCACCCCTCGACTGCGATCCATCCCGGCCGGTGTGTAAACCGTTGTGGGCATGGGATGGTGTCCGCGAGCAGGCTGGCGAGTTGCCGTACAGCTTCCAGAAGGTCTGCTTGTGGGCCGAGTACGGCGGCCAGCGCAACGTCGGCGAGTTGTGCAACAGCGACGCCGAGTGCAAAAGTGAAATCTGCGTGGCCGGCCCGTCTGGGCAGAAACGCTGCACGCACACCTGCTGCACCAATCGCGAGTGTGCGGACTACGACTGGGCGCTCTCTTGCCGGCCCCCGTTTGTCGGCGACCACTCGGTGGCCGACGCTAATTTCCTAGAGATTACCCGATCGTTGGGCCGCAAGTCGTCCAGCACCACGATCACGACGCCGATCGACGCCATTACGACCCTGTGCATGCCGCGTTGAGTACGCACCGGTGAATGCGTCGGTGCTTGCGTTCTGGGACCGTGTGGCCGCTGCGACGCGGCCCTGCACCCACGGCGCGTTTCTATTGGCACAACTCACCGAACGTGTCTCTCTCGCTGACCCCATCCACCCAGAGCCGCTCAGCCGCTGGCTTGCCGCCCTGGTTGCCGATGCCCCCTTCTTGATCCGCCTGCTTGCCCGCGACCCGGCGGGCGTGGCCTGGCTGGACGCTCAGGTAGCAATCCCCACGCCGCGCACAGTCTCCATGATGATGGCGCACTTGCGTAAGCACCTGGCGCTTGGAGTCACCGACGAAGCGAGCTTCATGCGTGCCTGCAGGCAGTTCCGGGCACGGGAGCTACTACGTCTGGCGGCGCTCGAATTAACCGCGCAGCCCCCTCAATCCACCACGCTTGCCGAACTCTCGGCTCTGGCCGACACCTGCTTGGAGGCTTGTTTGACCTACGCCACGCAAACCGTGGCCAGCCTCGAAACCCGCAAACCTGCCCTCGCCGTGTTGGCCCTGGGAAAACTCGGCGCGCTGGAGCTGAACTTCTCCTCGGATGTGGACATCGTCTTCCTCGCCGACGATGCGAATGATCTGGAGGCTGCCACCACCGTGGCACAACTGACGACACGACTGTTGGAGCGCACCACCGACGATGGTCGACTCTTTCGGGTCGACGTGCGCCTGCGCCCGTTGGGTAACCAGGGACCTCTGGTTTGGACGCCAGAGACGGCGGCCAGCACGTACCGTCAGAGTCAAACACCGTGGGAACGGGTGGCGCTGTTGCGCGCTCGCCACGTAGCGGGCGAGGCTGCCATCAGCCAACGTTTTCTCCTCGCCATCGAATCGTTCGTATTCGGTGCGGTACAGCCGCAAGCCGTAATCACGGCCCTGCGACGGATTAAGGCCCAGCTATTAGACGCGGCGGAATCCCGCGAGCTTCCTGGTATTGACCTAAAGCTATCCCGTGGCGGCATCAGGGAGCTGGAGTTCTTCGTGCAGACCTTGCAGCTCATGCACGCTACCCAGCACGCCGAGCTGCGCGACACCCGTACCCTGGCGCTGATCGACGCCTTGGCCCGACAGCAACTGTTGCATCCCTCGCTCGCCGCCACGTTGGTCACCGACTATCTGTTCTTGCGCCAAGTCGAACACCGGCTCCAGATGCACGAGGACCAGCAAACGCACCGGCTGCCGCGCGCCCCCGACGCGCTCACACAGTTGGCCGCAAGCCTTGGCATGGATTCGGTGGCGACGCTGGAAGCTGCACTGGATGACACCCGCGAGCGGGTTCACTGGGCGTTTCAATCATTGTTCGCTTCCGAAGAGAGCGTCGAGGCTCAAGCATTGCGACAGGAGCGCCTCAGTCAACTCCAGACACTACCTGGAGTTTCGGGAATCGTTCTTAACGAACTCCTGGACGCGTGGCCCATTGACCATCTGCAAGTGACCCCCCTCGAATTCTTGGCAGCGGCCATCATGAACGTCGTCGCGTTGAACGACACCCGCCCAGTGGTGGTCTCGGTCTTCCCCTCAGCTATCGGACAACACCAGGTCGTCGTCGCAGCGCTCGACCGCACTGGGTTGGCAGCCACCTCGGCCGGCGTGTTGGCCGGACTGGGGTTTGATATCGAAGCAGGGCGGTTGTTTACGCTCCCGCCGCACCTGGCCGAAGGGCGCCGCGCTTCGCCGCGCGCCGTACAACACTTCACGATTCGGCGGGTGCCGGGTCCGCAGGAGAACATCCCCGAGGCCCCTGCCGTGGGAAGCACGCTGTGCACGACCTTAACGCGTTTTGTCACAGATGAAGCCGACGCGGTGCGCCGCGAGCTGCAACAGGCATGGGTGGCACGCATGCAACAATGGGCGTCGCACCCCTTGCCCGACGTGACCGCGTTGGAGGTGGAAATTGACAATCGCGCCGATCCGGTCGCCACCGTCGTGGATATCTTTGCCCCCGATGCCCCTGGGTTCTTTTACGGTTTCACCCAGGCCTTGGCGCTACGCGCCATCCGCGTGCAGGCCACGCGCATTCGCACACTGGGAAACCGCGTCATCGATCGCTTCTTCTTGACCGACCTCCAAGGCCGCAAATTGGTATCGCAGACCGCACGCCACGAGGTGGAGACAGTGGCCGGCCTGATTCGCGCCTTCTCATTATTTTTGGCCCACGCTGCCGACCCCGATCGGGCCTTGACCCAGTTCGATTCGCTGATGGACCGCTTAGGACAAGCCGGAGTGAAAAGCCACCTGGCGGCGCTGCAAGCGGGCCCCCTTTTGGACACGCTCGCCCGAGTACTCGGTTCGGGCAGCTATCTATTCAATGATTTCTTGCGCCTCGATGTCGACCGGATGCTGGACGTGTTGATTCGGCTGGCCTCGGGCGGAACAACCACATTGCCAGAACCGCAGCTCGACCGACTCCCCCCTCACGAGCGCTGGCACGCCTTGGTCACCTACCGAGATGCCGAGATCTTCCGCATCGACTGCCAACATCTTATCCGCGAAGAACGCCACGTTGAAGGCCTGGGAATGGCGCTTACGCGTGTTGCAGAACACACACTCAGCGGGGGATGGAATCTCGCACTGCAGGAGCTGGCCCACACACGACCGAACCCCACTGAGCGCAGTGGGGCCCCGTTGCCATGGGCGCTTTTCGCCCTGGGGAAGTTCGGCGGCCGCGAGCTTGGGGTCGCCTCCGATTTGGAGCTGCTGCTACTTTACGACGACAGTGTCGCTGCAGATCCACTGATGGCCGCCGAGTATTTTGACCGCGCTGTGCAGCTGTTACTGCGCAACCTGCCGACGCGACGCGCGGGGGTCTTCGAGTTAGACATGCGCCTGCGACCCCATGGCGGCCATGGTCCG
>JAKLEG010000095.1 GCA_022703175.1 Myxococcota bacterium
GAAGGCGCAGCTCGCCAAGATCGTAAAGACGATCAACGCGATGCCTCACGGCGTCATTCGTATGAGCGTCGAGATCCCCGAGCTCACCGAGACGTCCACCAACGTCGCCGTTCTGACCACCGAGAAGAAGATCGTCAAGCTCGTTACCAGCCAGCGCAGCTCCGTGAAGAGCGAAATCGATGACATCGTGAGCACGGCTCATACGGTGTTCGAATTGGGCGGCGCCGAGGTTACGAGCGGTGACGGCTACCCGGGCTGGAAGCCAAACCTAAGCTCGCCGATTTTGAAGATCGCGAAAGAGACGCACAAACAACTGTTTGGCAAAGAGCCGGCCGTCAAAGCCTGTCACGCGGGCTTGGAGTGCGGCATTGTCGGCGAGAAGTATCCGGGCATGGATATGGTCTCGATGGGCCCGACGCTACAAGCGGTGCACTCGCCCGATGAGAAGATCTTCGTCGACACCGTGCCGCGCTTCTGGGAGTACCTGCTCGCCATCTTGAAGAACGTCAAGTAGCGAGCTTCTTTGATGCACTGGGTGCGGCTCCTGTGTGGGCCGCACCTTTGGCCGCGTCTACCGCCGAGGATGCTAAGATGAATCTTGATTCGGCCAACAAGTGGCTCGAACGGCGACGTTGGGTGGTTGCGCACCGCGCCAACCTGCGTACCGTTGCGGTCGTCGCGGGTCTTGTTGGACTTGAGATTTGGTCTTTGGTGCCGAAAGCAATTCCAACCACGCAATTTTGGTTCTGCCTTACCGGCTCAGGTCTCTGGGTTTTGAGTGGCGTCATTGAGTGCGATATCCGCAATGCCCGTGCGGCAGTCGACGCAGTTGCAGTCCTGACAACAGCTCGGAACGAGCCAGCGCAGCAGGTAGCTCCCGAGTCGTAGCCTATTCGCAGGGCGACGGTTGGTGATGCCTACAGGCGAAGAGTTTGCGGAGTGGTCAGCACGCCTGCGGTGATGCAGAGGCTTGCGGCTTGGCTTTCTCAAGACCGTAGTTTACCGGCCCGCGTTCGGCTTTCCACAATAGGAAGGAGAAGACGAAACCTGCGCACGCCAGCGCGGCCAGCATTCCAATGGCTGGCAACCATCCTTTTGGATTTTCAGCCGAGGCATTGGCGGCGTCGTTCAGTGCTCCGATACCCCAGCTAATTCCGGCCCACCCGAGTTGTTGGCAGAACGTCATCAGCGCGTATGCTGAGCCCAGTCGGGATTCTGGGACGATATAGGTTACCGACGGCCATAGCACAGCTGGGACGAGTGCAAAGGCGAGGCCCAGCATTCCCATCGAGACTTCGAGCGGCACATGGGTGTAGGGCATGAGCAGAAATGGGGGCACGAGCAAGGCGGAGCCCACGGCCATCATGAGCGATCGACGGCCGATTTTGTCGACCAGCAGGCCGAAGACCGGCATGCCGATCATCGAAATGAGCGGCAGCCAAGATTTGAGCGAACCTGCGGCGCTTTCTGTGATTCCGTGCGCTTGGGTTAGGTAGAGGTTCGCGAAGGTGCGGAACGGAAAGATGGTGGCGTAGAAGGCGACGCACAGGCCCACGACCCACCAGTAGGAG
Source organism: Myxococcota bacterium (assembly GCA_022703175.1). GTDB lineage: Bacteria > Myxococcota > XYA12-FULL-58-9 > XYA12-FULL-58-9 > XYA12-FULL-58-9 > JACRCV01. The sequence continues at coordinate 1,572 of JAKLEG010000095.1, forward strand.
AGTGGGAAACGGATCAGATCTGCCAAGACGAGCTTGTCGGTGGCGGCAGTTGCCTTCGTGCCCTGTCTTCGCAGCGCCACGCCTTCGAGTTGTGCGTAGACGACTGCAAACACGAACCAGGTGCCACCGAGTGCAGCCGCCAAGAGCAGGGGCGCCTGCCAACCGGTAAACAGCGACTGAAACCAATCCGGGGATTTGTCGGCCACATAAGATCCCTGTCGTGCGATGAGCAGCTGCAGTGCCATCGCAAAAGACAGCTCTTTGCCTTTGAACCAACGCCCGACGACGGTGGTGGCGGCGACGATAAATAGCTCCGAACCTACACCGAGCACAAAGCGGCCGATCATCATACCTAGGGCTGGCGCGCTCGGAAGCAGTGCAGGACCGACGGCAATAAGGAGACCTCCGGCGGCGCCAATACCCGCAAACAGGATAGACGAGGCACGAGTGCCAAGCCGATCGATCAAGACGCCACCTGCGATGAGCGTGATTAAAGCCGCAACGTTGTAGGCCGTGTCCAACAAACCGATTTGGGCGTCGGTAAAACCCAGCTCCTTTTGGAGCAGCGGCGTCGCTGGCGCTAACGCATCAAACACGTAGTAGCAACCGAACATGGCAAGGCTGCATGCCCCGAGGACACTCCAGCGGAGCAGCGGCGATGCCGTGGAAGCAAGAGCAGGGGCGGCCTGTGAGTCTGCGTGCGTGGTCATGGCGGCGGACCATACCTACAAGGCTGTAGTTGGGCAATCGCCGCAGGCCGGTGGCTCGGCCGGCAACGATTCCGTGTCAGAGGCGCCAGCGACGCACTAGGTGTCTTGCGATATTTGCCTCAAAGCTCTTCGAGGCGCCGAATGCCCCGTTTGTCTAACACCACCCGCACTCGATGCAGCAACTCTGGCCCCACGGCGCCGTGCGCGCGCAGTACGAACACTACATTTATGTGATAGGTCTTCGGACATTCCACATGGTGGACGGCGCTCCGCTTGCGATCAAACGTTGGCACGCTCTGGGAGGGGTCGTCGGCGCGCGCCAAGAACTCCGAGACGTTGAAGCGGATGATGTCGTTGATGTCATGCAGGCGACCATGCAAGGCTGCAATTTTTCCGCCGTCGAAGCGTACATCTTTCTCGTACTTCATAATCACTTCGGCCTTATGTGCAGACTCCACGAGGCTCGTCTCTCCCGCGTGTCGGCGTTCGTGAACGGCCATGGGGAGCTGGCGAGCGTCGATGAACGAAAACGCCTCACGGCAGACGCCCACAATGGTGCCGGTGAACGGATCAAAAATATTCTCGGTATAATCAGCCAAGAAGCGGGTCATCTTCTTGGAGAAGTAGAGCTTTAGCCAGTCTTTGATGCGGTCCTTCAGCATGTAGGAGGTCACCGCCGCCAACACGAAGGGAATGCTGTTAATTCCCCATTTCTGTTGAGAGGCGATACTGGCGATGACTGCGAATAGCATTGCGGCGCCTGCGGCAACTGCGGCCACCAGGTCGCTGAGGCCGCGCCCCTCCCGTTCCTTGGTGACCTCTAAGAACAGCACGGACATGACCAGCTTCTTCAAGAAGCCGCGTCGGTAAACAAAACGTTCGTTGGGCTGCCCCTGCTCCAACACTGTGATGTACTGGCAGCCCACGCGGTAATCTTGCTCCTGTTGGATGAGCTTGGCGACGCGCTCCCGCAGCGGCCCGACTTCCAGGATTTTGGTGCGGACCTTGTCTAAGTCCTCCAGCAACAGAATTAAGTGCGACTCGATGACCACGCTCAGGTACTCGTCCACGCAGGCGAACATTTCACGGGGCCAGCGCGGGAAGTCGGCGGTGCTGAAGGCCGGCCTAAGGGCGCGCAGCCCATCGCCTACCATGACCACGTCTCGAAGGAGCTTGTCACAACCTGCAACAAGGGAGTCGGTCGCAAGGCGGCAGGCAAGGCCCTGGTCAGGGAAGTTGGCCACGTGGTCGGACATTTCAACCATTCGATCGCGGAGGTTGGCGCGGACCAGACAGGCAAACAGGCGTAGCTCGTAGTCAAGTTGTTGTGAGGCGGCAGTGTCGTCGGGGCGTAGGTGGAGGTTGGCCAACGCTTCGTGGATTTTCGCCAGCGGTGAGCGTTGGTGGGTGGGATCGGTCAGTGTGGTGAGGTTCATCGTCGGCGTTTTGAACCGCACATAACCCTGCACGTCTCGGTAGAACGCCTCGCGGCTGTAGGTGTGGGCGCTGATGCCGAGGCTTTTCGGGACGAAGAAGTAGGCTTCTAGGTGGTACCGATTTTCGAGCGCCTGCGGATCAATCGCGTAGTCGAGCTTAACCTCGAACTGATTGCTGTCGTGAACGCCGATGCGGCTATCGATCAGATCCTCAAGACTGTGCACGGCTGGTGGTTTCGCATCAAATCGAGAAAATTGTAAGCCTCAGCAGCTCGGGTCGGATGTGAGCACGCGGGCGGAGGCGCTATTCACTCTCGGCCAGTAGCTTCGCCGCCATCGGAAAACTTGGCGCGATGTCCACGGGCACCTTGGCCAACTTGTCGAGGATCTTCGTGACTTCAGGGCGCACCACCACCAAGCCGTCCAACAAGTCTTGACCTTTGGCCTTGTCACCTTCGGCTTCGAGGGTGAGCAGCAGCTGTGTGAGTTTAGCAACGCTGTCTTTGACCTTGCCCTGATCCACCGCGAAGGTGCCATTCTTGGCCACCTTGTAGGCGCCCTCGTCCAATAAGTAGTTGAGCTGCAACGCGATGCCTTTGCCGTGCGCCTCATTGATACCGAAGCGCAAGGAGCGGAACGACGAGGCTAAGAAGGTCGTGTACATCGACTTTTCTATCTTCTTGTCGATGGTGCCCTTGTCGATAAGGCGTTGCATGGCCCACAGACCCGAAATATCGGCCTTTGCCTCTTCGATGGCACTGTAGATCTCGCCCAACTCGGCGCGCACCGTGGAGGCTTTGCCGGCCTTCTTGATTTCATGTGGGCCGAGGCCATGCATTAATTCGTGCATCAAGATGTGCGTGAAGAACGCGTCGAAGGCGACATTCTTTTGGTCGGCGGGGCTGAGTGCCACTTTGCTGATGGGGAGAAGGACCTTGGCGAACTTTGCCTCTTGCACGTTCTTGAGCATCACTCGCTTAGTGCCCATCTCCTTGGCGATGCGCTCATCGTTGGGGAGGTTGAACGCTGCCGTTTGGATGCCGGCGTAGGCTTCGCCCGAAGAGAACAATGAGTTTACCACGCGGATGGGGGCCAAGGCGCCCAGCTTTGGGTTGCGGTAGGCGGGATCGATCGGCAGGGTGTTCTCAAGCTCCTGCAGCTCGCTGGAGAATTTGGCGAGCTTTTCGGTTTCGGCATCGTCGCGAATGGTCACAAACGCTTCGAAGGCTGCTTTGGCGTTGAACCAACCATCGGCGTAAACCTCATAGGGCCCAACCACCGGCTCAATCGACGAATCCAGATGCATCCACGCGACGTCGCTGTCGTAGTAGTCGTTGGAGAGAAATGCGGCTGCGCGCTTTTTCAGGAAGGCTGCGAGCGTTTCTTGGGTGGTGAGGGTCGCTGCCTCATTCAACAATTTGGCGACCAACATCAACTCGGTTTGATACTCCAGGTTGTAGCCCACGCCTCGTAATTTGCCATCAGCCGTGCGTCGAATCGCGTAGTAAAAGCTTTGGGCCTTCTCCTTGTCGGCTGGCGATAGCCCCTTTATCCAGGTTTCCAGCTCGGCTTTCGTGGCGTCACCTGGGTAGAAGGTACCGGCCTCAGGTTTGGCGGCGGCGCCCGGGACGAACACCCGGTCCTCGTTGATGCGTGACCACGGGCCCTTGTTTAGTAGGAAGTACTTCAAACGCTCGTTGCCTACCGGGGTGTTATCGGCCGCAAGCGTTATCAACAGGCTCTCGTTGCCGGCCCATGCCTGACGCAGGTAGAGCGTATCCATCACCCGTGCAGCGGCAATGATCTTGGTCAGCGCCTGCTTCTCGTTGGCCGGCAGCTTGCTCAGATCCACGTTCAACGCCACCGGCGCAAACTGCGCCGTTAGTTTTTTCATCTCAGCCAATTCCAGCCCCTTCGACTCGGCGGCGGTGGCGGTCACGGTCATCAGTATTCCCAGGGTGAGTGGTGCGAGCAGTTGGTTCATGTCGACCTTTTTGCGGTGCTGCCGCCCGCTCGTCAATAGGGAGGACATGAAGTGTTGGCTGGGCCCTCGCCCGTGCGAGCCAGACGCGCTAGACAAGTAAGCGTGAGCGACGTTGTTACCAGTGCCATCGTGGTGTTCGGATGCCCGGCAGGTCAAGACGGTGCACCGTCCCGAGCGTTGTTGCGACGGTTGGAGCTGGGCTTGGCACTCGCACACGAGCACAGCCAAGCTTGGGTGGTGGTCTCGGGGGGAGCAGTGATCGGTGAAAATGAAGCGCAGGTGATGCAGCGTTGGCTGGTCCATCGCGGAATTACATCTACGCGCATCCTGAGTGAGGTGGCGGCGCTCAACACGGAACAAAATGCCGTGCACGTCGCACAGTTGCTCAGCACGTTGCCGGTTAAGCGGGTGTGGCTCGTGACCGACCAGTTTCATATGTGGCGGAGTGCGCTGCTGCTCAGGCTGGCACTCAAGAGAGAGGGGCGCTTGGACATCGTCGTGACACCGATGACCGCGGCGGACGGCAAGAGCCGTGGGCGGCGCATCTGGCTCAGCTTGGGTGAGTTCTGGAAGCTCGGTGGCAACCTGTTGTTGTTGAGCCTACGGCGACGCCCCAACCTGCCTAAGATGCGTTAAGATAGAGGGTGACGAGGTTGGAACTGATGGCTGAGCCGACTTATGGGCTGCGTTTCTTTCCGCGCCCACTTCCTGCGTGCGATAACCTGTTGGTCGTGATGAGCGACATTGAAATGGGAGCGGGGGGCACACAGGACGACTTTCCCCACTCTGATTTCTTGGCCGAGTTGTTCTTGAGCTACAACCAGCCACCGTTCTCGGAGTTGCCGGTGGATTTGGTGTTCAACGGCGATACCTTCGACTTTCTGAAAACCGCTTGCGATGGCACCTATCCCCGGCACATCACCGCCGATATGGCGTTGGGTAAGGCCGAAACGATCGCGCGGGCGCATCCGCGCTTTTTCGAAGGCGTGAGTGAGTTCTTGAGCCACCGTCAAGCACCGCGCCATGTGCATTTTGTGGTGGGGAACCACGACGCGGAGTTGTTGTTCCCCGAGGTGCAGCGCTACCTGCGGGGGCTCACCCGTCAAGGTCGTGCGGTGCATTTTCCGGGTTTCGAGCTGGACTTTGGCGCGGTGCATATAGAGCACGGCTCACAGCTCGATCCGATGTTTGCGATGAATCCCGACGAGTTGTTCGTGCCGTTCGACGACACCGAGGTGTTGAACATAAGCTGGGGTGCTTCGGCGTTGCTCGACACCGTGATGGCGGTGCAACCGCTGTTCTGTTTTCATGATCGGCTCAAGCCGCGCGAGCGTGTATTCGAACTGCTGCCAGAAATGAAGGAGTACTTGGTTGGCACCTTCTGGCAGTACTGGACGCGGGACTACTGGCGCGGCTTCTTCGACACCCAGGACCCGACCCGCAGACTCACCTGGAGTATGCTCAAGGAGATCATCTGGCGTTTTGGCTCCAACCACACCGATGTCACGATGGGCCAGGCGCTCTTGAAGCGCATCGAAGAAGAAGACCGCTACCGCTTGTACATTGTCGGGCATGAGCACCAACCGTTGATGCGCAGCTTTGGCGATCGGCGGGTGCTGCAGGCGGGGTGTCTGCGCAACGAGTACATGTTGGTGGATGACGGGCAGTCGGTGCGGCCGATCAACAAGTGCTACGTTGAGGCCTACCTGCGGCAAGGCGTGCCGATTGCGTCAGGGTTTGTCGAGGTGGAGCCGCCGTCGCCACCACCGGGCTATGTGCCAGATTCGATCTTCGACATCGTGCCCACGGTGCGCACACTCTTGGCCAAGGATAAGGCGCTGAAGGCGGGCCTCGACAAAGCGCGGGCCCAAGAGCGCAAAGACCACAAGCTCAATCCACCGGCCAAGTAGTCCTCAATGTGTTATGAGCCTCCGCATGCAACAGCCTGATTCTCCTGCGGTTCTGGATACGCCTACGGGACAGTTTTTTTCTCTCACCCCTGAGCGGGTGCTGGATGCCGTTGAGTTGGGCGGCGTGCACACCACTGGCCTGTGTTACGCATTGAACAGCCTTGAGAACCGTGTCTACGAGGTGGAGTTAGACGGCGGTGAGCGCGTGGTGGCCAAGTTTTACCGGCCACAGCGATGGAGCCGCGAGCAAATCCTGGTGGAACACCGTCTGCTTGCGGCGTTAGCCGACGCCGAGATCCCGGTCTGCCCCCCCCGAGAGCTTAAAGCCTCAGGCACATTGGCCACCACCCCCGAAGGCATTCTGTTCGCGCTGTTTCCACGCGTGGGCGGGCGCAGCCCAGACGAGTTGACGCTCGGCGAATATGAACAGCTCGGCCGCCTGTTGGGGCGGATTCACAACGTCTCGTCACGGATTGTCGGAACCGCACGACCACCGCTATCGCCAGAGACCTACGGCCGGCGCGCGCTACAAGCCATTTTTGAGCGAGCCAAGGTAGGCGAAGGGCTTGCAGCCCGCTTGCGCCAAGCCGCCGAGATGCTGGTGACCCACGCCGAGTTGCGTTTTGCCGGCGTGCCGAGCTTCTTGCTGCATGCCGATTGCCATCGCGGCAACCTGCTTAAGGGAAGCCAAGGTTTTTTCTTTCTAGATTTTGACGATGCTGCCATCGGGCCTGCAGTGCAGGACTTTTGGTTGCTGTTGCCGGCCCGGCCCAAGGATTGTCCCGATGAGCTTGGGGCCTTGGTGTCTGGCTACGAGGCGTTTCGCGAGTTTCCGCACGCCAGCGTGCGTTTAATCGAGGTGCTACGCGCATTGCGCTACTTGCGCTATGCCGGCTGGATCGCAGCGCGTTGGGACGACCCGGCGTTCTCACGCGCGTTCCCGCAGTTTGGCACGGAATCGTACTGGGAAGGGTTGCTGAACGACCTCCTAGAACAAGCCAGTCTGGTGCAAGAAGGCTAGCTGACCGCGAGCACTTCCCATTCATAGGGCTCGCCTTTGATGGTGACATCGGCCACGTCGCCGCGACGTTTGCCCAAAAGCGCTTTGCCAACAGGCGATTGGGGAGTGACAACCGAAATGAAACCGTCGCCGCCGGGCCCCAAAAGCTCCGTGCCTGCACCCACCGGCAACAGCATGAACGTGCGCTCAAGTTGGCCGTCTTTGTCCTCGGTTACAACATCGACCATGGCACCCAACGCCACGGCACTGTTGGCGCCGAACTCCGGTAGACCCTTTACGAGCCAATCGTCCAAGAGTTGAATCTGTTGTTGGGCCTCTGCCACGCGTGCCTGTTGACCGGCGGCGTAGCTGCCAAACTCAAGCATTGTGCGCGCGTCCTCCTTCTTCTCGGACTCAGTGGCCATGGTGCGAGCCGCATCGCGAGCGTCTACCTCGGCACGTTTGGCCACCGCAGCGGTCTGGGTGAGTTTGTCGCGGAGCTGCTCAACGAAGAATCGGCGCATCGACGTCATTGGGGGCATCATCGGTCGGGTCGAGAAAGCAGGCCAGTTTTTGGCCGGGCACTACTAGCGTCTGCGCAACTCAGCGGGGAGGGCGCTTAACCATCCCAGTTGCAGCACGCCCCAAAGGCCAATCAAAATGGCCTCGGCCGCATCGTTGTTTAGGCTGGTCGGGGCCTTGGCGTTCGACCAAGCGATCACCTGACGGGCGAGTAGCAACGCGTGGCTTTTGGCGTCAGCTCCAGAATGTTGTTCGCGCGGTAACAACAGGCTTGGGCGCCATGTCTCGGCGCTCACAAATCGGGTGACAGCGCCGACGCGCATAGCGGCCTTAGCCCAAACTTCACCCATCGCTCGGTCCCCTTCGACGATCAGGTAGCTTGGGGCCGGCATTTCGTGAAGCAGAGCTAACACGGCGCGCTTCAGGTGGGCGCGATTGCCAAAGTGTTGGGAGCTGTAGCGCTTGAGGCGGCCGTCATGGCCAAACAGAGCCAGACCCGTGTGCAGGCCGAGATCCACAGCCAGCAGGTGTTGTGCCGCGACGTTCACCGGAGTCTCTGGCAGGTTCATAAAAGCTGTTTAGTGCGCCATGGGGGTGGAATCTGCCACGCCACCAAACAGGGCTTGCACGACGCGGCCATGGCCAGCCAAGTCGCGCAAGATCTCTACATGACCAAACTGTGGCAGCTCCTGGAGCCACCCGCTTACCGTGGGGCCTTGTTCGGCGCCTACTTCAACGCCGAAAAAACCCGTATTTTCAAAATACTTGGGTGCACCTTGTACGAGCCTGTGCAGTATCGCGAGGCCGTGGTCGTCGGCGAACAGCGCTTGGTGCGGCTCAAAACGCCCAACCTCGGGCATCAGCGATGGGAGGTCGGCACGGGCGATGTAGGGCGGATTGGAGATGATGATGTCGAACCGCTCGGCGTCGAGCGGTGCATAGATGTCGCCGAGCTTGGTACAAAAGCGCTCGGCCACATTCAGGGCCACGGCGTTTTGGTTTGCGATCGTCAAGGCTTCAGCCGACAGATCGATGGCCACGGCGGTGGCTTGTGGAATTTCGCACAAAAGCGTCACGGCCAGGACACCGCTGCCGGTGCCGACATCCAGGATGCGGGGGGCCGGGAGTGCCTGCGCTGTCACGAAGGCCAGTGCTGCCTCCACCAGGTGTTCGGTTTCGGGGCGGGGGATAAGCACGGCAGGTGTGACGGCAAAGGGGCGGCCGTAGAATTCCCGCGTGCCGACGATGTAGGCGAGCGGTTCGCGCTGCGCCCGGCGTTTGACCAACGTGCGGTAAGCCTCACGCTCGGCGGTGAGCAACGGCTGGTCAAAGTGCGTGTAAAGGTAGATGCGATTTTTTTGGAGCACGTGGGCGAGCAACAGCTCGGCGTCGAGTCGAGGATTCTCGATGCCTTTGTCTTTGAAATGCCCCTGGGTCCACAAGAGGACCTTGGCAATCGTCCAGAGCTCGGTGGCGTCGCTGTCGGCCACGATTTACGCCGTACTGGAGCCGGCGATGCTCGCGCCTTTAAGTGCCTCGGCTTGGAAGTAGGTGCGCAGCGCTACGACCAGGTCGCCTAGGCCGCCATCCAACAGGCGCGGCAGGTTGTGCACGGTGTAGCCGATGCGATGATCGGTCAGGCGATCTTGTGGGAAGTTGTAGGTGCGGATCTTGTCGGAGCGATCGCCGCTTTTTACGATGGCGCGCCGGGCCGCAATGATCTCCGCCTCTTGCTCCTCGCGAGCCTTGTCAAACAGGCGTGTGCGCAAGATCTTCATCGCTTTGGATTTGTTTTTGATCTGGCTCTTTTCATCTTGGCAGATGACCACCATCCCGGTCGGGATATGGGTGATGCGCACCGCCGAGTCGGTGGTGTTAACCGATTGTCCACCCGGACCTCCCGAGCGGAACACATCCACGCGTAGGTCTTTGTCTTCTATCTTGACGTCGATCTCTTCGGCCTCGGGGAGCACTACCACGGAGACCGCTGAGGTATGAATACGACCTTGAGTTTCGGTGTCAGGCACACGCTGCACCCGGTGCACGCCTGATTCGTACTTCAGGTTGGAGTAGGCGTCGTCACCTTCGATCAGCACGATGATTTCTTTGTAGCCGCCTTGGCCGCCCGGCGACGAGCTCAGAAGCTCCGCCTTCCAGCGATGGTCTTCGGCAAAACGCATGTACATGCGGATCAGATCGCCTGCGAACAACGACGCTTCATCGCCGCCGGTGCCCGCACGGATTTCGAGGATGATGTTTTTGCCGTCATTCGGATCGGGCGGCAGCAACATGACTTTGAGTTGCTCGGCAAGTTCGTGCTCGCGCTTTTCGAGCAGCGTCATCTCTTCCTTGGCCATCGCCAAGAGCTCCGGGTCCTTTTCGCTCGCGAGCATTTGCAGACTGTCGGCGAGCTCGGCCCGGGTTTTGCGCCACTCCCGAAACCCCACCACGATCTTGTCCAAGCGATTGCGCTCTTTGCCGTAGTCGCGCAACAGCTTCAGGTTAGAGGCCACCGAGGGATCTGAGAGCAGGGTGTTGAGCTCTTCGAAGCGTCGCTCAACTTCGACCAGTTTTTCTTCGAGCATCGTTACACCACCCTGCGCGTCACGTCGGCAAAGTCTTGATAGATGGCGACGTTAGCCGCCTGGACGCTGCCTGTTGCCTTTTGTTTGAGCGCGGCCACGAGCGAGGCCAGCGCCACTTCGAGCATCTCGTCGGTGGGTTCGCGGGTGGTCAGGCGCTGCATCAAAAAGCCGGGAGCGACAAACAGGCGGACCAGCGGGTTGTTCAGATGTTTCGCGGCGTAGCGGTTCAGCTCGTAGGCCAACGCCGCGATGGGCAAGAGCAGTGGCACCTTGATGAGCACCGCGGTCACGTGGCCCAGCATTTCGTTCTTCAAGCCCAACAGCGGCAGCAGCATCGCAAAGACCACGATCGCCACCACCACAACAACCAGTAAGAAACTGGTGCCACAGCGAGCGTGAAAGGTGGTGTGGGTACGGGCGTGCTCCACGTCTAAGGGCTCATTGGCTTCGAAGGTGGCGATCACTTTGTGTTCGGCACCGTGATACATGAAGACGCGGCGTACATCTTTAAGCAGTGACAAGAGCGCCAAGTAGCCGACGAAGATGCCGAGCTTGAAAGCTCCTGCAACGATGTGGAACACCGGCGACTCAAGGGCAAAACCGCCAAACGCCATGCCCGCAAGGATCGACAGCGAGTGGGGTAGCGCGACAAACAACGTCAGGCCCGCGATGAGCGCAATGGCGAGGCTCAGGCTCGTCCCCAGGTTGCTGCCGGTTGGTTTTGCGGACACGGGGTCGCCTGCTTTGGCTTCAACTTGTTCGGCCGAGAATCCCAGCGCCTCAACCCCGATGAGCAGAGTCTCGACCAACACGACAACACCACGCAACAGCGGGAGTTTAAAGATAGGGAAGCGCTCACCCAAAGTGGGGGAGGCGTTGGCGCGGATGACGATTTCGCCGGATGGACGTCGCACAGCCACGCTGACGCCAGCGCCGGCGCGCATCATCACACCTTCGATAACCGCCTGGCCGCCGACGTTTTGAATGGGGGCGGGCATGGAGATGATGGGGGACGCCATCGCGTCCCGACCGACCTTACGCGCGCTTGTACTTGCGGTTGAAGCGCTGCACACGGCCTTCCGCGTCCACGAGCTTTTGCTTGCCAGTGAAGAACGGATGGCACGCTGAGCAAATATCAACCTTGAAGTCGCCCCTGATCGAGCGGGTTTCAACGGAGTTCCCGCAGGCACATTGAATGCGTGCAGGCTTCAGCTCTGGATGGATCGCTTCTTTCATGACCTTCGTACCTCGCGTAGGAACGCGCTAACTAGGGGATCTAACCCCCTCATGTCAAGCTTCCTCACGCGCTCCTGCACGGATCCTCCTGTGCTGCGTTGCATCAAAGCGCCTGTTTTGCATTGTGCAGATGCGAGCAACTGCACCGTTTTTGAACAATAAAAGCCGGCGGTCGTCTGACCACTATTCGCTTGTGAAACCGCCGCAGCTCAGGCATGGTGCCCGCCAAATTGAACCGCCCTGAGCGAAGGGGTTCGGCAAGCTAAGCGGGGCAAGGTTCCAGTCGGCCCCAGAAAGATGGAGCAACCATTATGATGAAGGTAGCGAAGGTTCTATGTTGTTTGGTCCCGCTAGCGGTTGCTAGCCTCAGTACCGGTTGTGGGAGTGACGACGACGTCAAGCCGGTCCCGACCTGCAACGACGGCAAGAAGAACCAAGACGAAGTGGATGTCGACTGCGGTGGCAGCGTTTGCAACCTTTGCCGCATTAACGACGGCTGCAACACCAACAACGACTGCTACGTGGGCATTTGCGACAACCACGTTTGCGGTGGTGGCGCGACCCCGTTGACCGCGACCCAGCTATGCGCCCTCTACGTGGCTCAGTCGGTGGTGTTCGGTGGCCAATCGGCTGAAGAGCGTCAATGCCTGCAAAACAAGATCTTCGACGCGCGCGACCTCTCCTCTGACGATCTCAACTACGCTTGCCGCCCCGGCACCGATGGCCGCAAGTGGGCCGACGCCCTCCTGACGGCAGTCAGCGAGAGCCGTGTGACGATTGACTGGACGAAGGCGAAGGAGTGTTTGGAAGAATCACGCTTCCTGCGCTCGACGATGAGCGGCGTGGCCGTGCAGAACAGCCCTGAGTGGGCCGCATTGAAGAATGGCCTGTGCAAGAGCTTCTATGACGGCGTGAAGCAAAGCGGCGAGACCTGCAAGGAAGACTGGGATTGCGCAGGCGACATGGGTTGCTACAGCACCCAGCCCACCGTGGAAGGCAGCAAGAACTGCATGGCAGGCGCCGGCGATGGCGAAGTCTGCAGCTCGTGGCGCCCCTGTGCGACCGGCTTCTGGTGCGATGAGAGCGGCGAATGCGCAGCCGCCAAGGCCGATGGCGACGATTGCTACTATGGTACCGAGTGTCTGTCGGGCAACTGCGGCTACGAAAGCGCGGCCTGTGAGCCGGCCCCCTCGAAGGGTTTGGGCGAAGCCTGCGAAAGCGCCGCCGAGTGCAACATTGCAATGTGCGCCATGTGCCGTCCGGCCGTGGCTGGTGGCTCGTCGGTTTGCCGCTTGTGGGGTACCGAAGGCGAGTACTGCGAAGATTGGAACGACTGTGCGATGGATATGGGCTGTGTGAACAACGTCTGCACCGCATCTCCTGCGGGCGCCGACTGCGGTTACAAGTTTATGGCGATGTGCGCGCCGGACAGCGCTTGCCTCCCATCAACACTCCAAGACGATTGTTGGGCCGTTGGTT
>JAKLEG010000096.1 GCA_022703175.1 Myxococcota bacterium
TTGCCTTGTGCGGTGTTGGCACGCGTAAATGGACCCGCGGTGGGTGGAGGTGTTGGGCTAATCGCCTGCGCCGACGTGGTGCTTGCAGCAGCGACAGCCACCTTCGCCTTCAGTGAAGTTCGGCTAGGCTTGGTACCTGCGGTCATTGCGCCTTTTGTCGTGAGCAAGCTCGGCATGAGCGTCAGCCGACGGTATTTTCTCACAGGCGAGCGTTTCGATGCAGCCACCGCCAAGGCGATTGGGCTCGTGCACGAGGTGGTTGCGGCCGAGCTCTTAGACACCGCGGCGACTGCGATGGTGGAGACCTTGCTTCGCGCGGGCCCGCAAGCTGTGCGCGAAGCCAAAGCACTGTTGCGAGGGCTAGAGCAGCGCGAGATGGCGCCGTTGGCTAATGAAACGGCAGCGCTCATTGCTCGGTTGCGAGTGGGGGCAGAAGGTCAGGAGGGCGTCGGCGCCTTCCTGGAGAAGCGGACACCTTCTTGGCAGCGGGCGACTACAAAACGATAAGATCGTCCGCATCCAAGACCTCGGACTCGCTCTTGGCCGCTTGTGTGGCTTTTAGCCGGTCGGCGCTGAGCGACTCCAGGTATTGACGCGCGTTGGGCTCGGTTGCCAGGGCTTGTTGGAAGTCGGCGCGGGGTAAGAACAGCGCCCCCACTTGGCCACGAGCAGTCACCGTAGCGGTGGTGGGAGCATCGTTTAGTAGCGCGATTTCGCCGAACACGTCGCCTGGACCCAGGTTGGCCACGACCACGTCACCGCCATCTTTGTTTACCTTGATTTCGACCTCGCCCGCCGCCAAGCAATACAACCCTTCGCCCGGTTGGCCTTGCGCAATGATCATTTGGCCTGGGGCAAACCCTTTGCGCGCAAAGCGATCGAGCAGTTGATAACGCGTGGTCTCGCCAAATTTTGAAAACAGCGGCGAGGTTTTCAACACGTTACCGATGAGGCGCTTGCGGCAGTACTCCACCAGCTCTTCGGCAATCGCTGGTTTCTTCTTCGCGAGCTCAGCGACGTCGGCGCGCTCCAACTCGAACACCTCAACTTCATCAGCCGCCGCAACGGTGGCGGAGCGGGGTGAGCCGGTGATGAGCGCCATTTCACCGAGGACGGTCCCGGAGGAGGCCTTGGCCAACTCGGCGCCGCCTTTGGTGATGACGACGTTGCCGTGCGCAATGATCAGCAGGCTGCTGCCCGGTTTGCCTTCCTCCAACAGGCGCGTGCCTGCTTTGACGCGCCGATAGCGCAGGCGTTTCACCGTTTCCACAAACGCCTCATCATCCAGCTCACCGAACAACGGCATCGGCAACGGAATGGCCGCTTCGCCTGCGGGCGGAAACTCCAAAGCGATTTGAGTGACACGCTCCAGCCGCTCGGCGGCTCCCAACGCCAACAGCGCGCTCGCCGTCACGGCCGCTTGCTCAGTTTTTTTGCTCTTGAGGGGTGGTGGCACTTTAAGTTGGCCAGCTTTGGCACGCACGCCGCGTACGTGGATCCGTTTGAGTGTGGCCAGCAGGCGCGGGTCGTCGCCCGCATGTTCTAAACCATGACGCACGGCAATCATGGCTGGCAGCAAGTAGCCTTCGTGAGCCAGGCGGTCGGCCAACGCCTGGATCGTGCGGAGCGCGCCCGCAGGGTTGCCTGCGTCGCCAATGGTGACGGCCAGTGCCATTCGTGCATGGCGGTCCGCAGGGCTGTGCGAGACGATCTCGGCAAGGTAGCACGCGGCTTCAGCGGGCTTCTTGTCACGCAGGGCATGGTCGACGGCGCTTCGCAATTGTTCCAGGTCGGTTCCCATGCCCCAAGATTTAGCGTAGGGCCCCCTGACGTCAAGGGTAGGCTGTGGTTGCCAGTGCTTGCTCTCACGTGATACCGGCACCTCGATGAGTGCGGCCCGTGCTGAACGATTGTTGAACCTGTTGACGCTGTTGTTGAACACTCGGCGTCCAGTGTCGCTTCGCGAGATCCGCGAGCACGAGGAATTCTCTGCCTATCGCACCAAAGACCCGAAGAGCGGCGAACGGGCCTTCGAGCGCGACAAAGCGGCGCTTCTGGAAATGGGCGTACCCCTCAAGTGGATGGCGCCAGAGCAGCTTGAGGATGATGAAGAGGGGGTGGGCGGTTACTACATCGACCGCGAGCTCTACTTCTTGCCCGAGTTGCAGCTAGAGCCAGGGGAGCTGGCCCTGTTGTCGATTGCGGGTGCCGCCGCCGCTGCCATTGAGGGCTTTCCGGGGCGCGCGGCGGTGGTGCGTGCGTTAGCCAAGCTTGGATTCGATTTGGATGAAACCCGCCCGCCCCCAACGATGGCCCACGCTCCTATCAAAGAGGGAGAGGACCCCGCTAAGATGGCAGCGCATCTGGAGGTGTTGCACGAGGCGGTCGCGAATCGGGCGAAAGTCATCTTGAACTACCGCGCGGCCGAGGCCCGGGTGACAGAGCGCGAGGTGGATCCGTGGGGCCTCTACTACCGCCAAGGGGTTTGGTACCTGGTGGGTTATTGTCACCTGCGTCGAGCCGAGCGGACCTTTCATTTGGGCCGGATGCTGGAAGTGCGGCGCAAACACCTCGAAGGGCACACGGGTGATTTTGATGTGCCGACGAGCTTTAGCCTGAAGCTGCATGTTCAACAACGCCCGTGGGAGTTCCCCAACACGTCACCGTTCGAGGTGCGTATCCGGCTGGCCGAGCGCCTGGTGCCGGCAATTCCTGAGTTGTTCGGCCAACGCGCGCAATTTGCGCGTACAGACCAAGGGCCGATCATTACCCTGTCAGTGAGCCATCGCGCGGCGTTGATCGCCGCGGTGTTGCCGTTTGGCGCCGCCGCCGAGGTCCTGTCCCCAGCCGATTTGCGAGCCGAACTCGGTGTTATCTACGCGACGCTCGCCAAGCGCTATCAACGTTCGGACAGCACCGTGACCTCCACGCACTGCGAGGCGACTTTATGAGCATCGCCGAGCGCCTGGGCCGTCTGCTCTTTATTGTCCCGTACGTGTCGCAGCGCGACGGCGTACCTCTGTCGGAGTTGGCCGAAAAGACTGGCGTTTCTAATGCACAAATCGAGGCGGACCTGGACTTGTTGGCGATGGTGGGGCAGCCACCCCTGACGCCTGATCACCTCATTGATTTGTACGTCGAGGACGATATTGTCTACGTCGACCTCGATCAGAGCCTGTCGCGGCCGCTTACCCTCACTCACGAAGAGGCGCGCGCGTTGGTGCTAGGGGTGAAGCTCGTCGGCGACCTGGGCGGGTTAGGAGCCGAACTCGAAGTCTTGTTGGAAAAAATCGTCGCGCTCTTGAACCCGAGCGACCAGGCCTTCGTCCGCTCTCTCTCCGAGCGAGTGGGGGTTTGGCAGGATGGGCCGTTGCCGCTGGCGCCGGTCGCCAGCTTGCGCGGCGCTATTGAGGCACATCGCGAAGTGAGCCTGCTGTATTACTCGGCCTCCAGCGATAGGCAGAAGCGCTACCACGTGCAGCCGTTGGCGCTGCTCACCCACACTGGTGTGGAATACCTTTTGGCCTTCGACGTGGATGCCGCGGGCCAGGAGAAACTGTTTCGTCTAGACCGCATGGCCGATGTCGCCACACTCACCAGCGCGTTCACGCCGCCCAAGAGCCTAGATCTGGAACGCTACCGGCGTCAGAAGCTCGTGGACACCGCGGGGCAGAGCGAGGTCGTGGTGCGATTTGCTCCGGCCGTGGCACGCCAAGTCAAAGAGCGCTTTGCCGAAGCGCCGGCCAAGGTTCTACCGTCGGGCGAGCTGGACTTGCAGCTGTCTACCTCCAGCTCGGCGTGGCTTGCGCGTTGGGTGTTGCCGTTTGGTGTGAACGCCGAGGTACAAAGCCCCGAGGCACAGCGCAATACATTGGCGCAGCTGTGCGCCGAGGCCGCCCTTGCCTATGCCCGAAAACCCTAGTCGATACGCGGTGTCCTGGCAGCGATGCCGTCAACACCCGGTCGCCACAGCGTTGGTCGTCGGCCTACTGCTGCGGCTTGTGAGCGCCTGCCGTGCCGACGGTTGGTTTGCGAGCGACGATTACCTGTACGTGTTGGCGCCCGCGGGCGAATGGTTGCGCGATCCGGGCGCGGCGTTTCCCTCTCATTATCGCTCCCCGCTCTTGGCCTGGGTGGTTTACGGTGCGTTTCGCTTCGGGCAAGCGCTGGGCGTGTCGTCGCCTGTCGGCCTGGTCCATGTGGCCTATGTGAGTCTTGGGGCTTGGTCGTTGTTGGCCATCCCTGCGACTCATCGGCTCGCCAACGCCCTCTTCGGGGAGGCGGCCGCGCGCCAGGCCGTTTGGCTCATGGCCGCGCAGGCTTTGATGCCACAGTTGTCGGCGCGAGCGCTCATTGAGGTCGCGGCGATCCCCCTGTTGGTCTGGGGTTGGGCATGGTGGGCGACACCGGGGGGTAGGCCTCGGCTCACGGCGCTGGCGGCGGGGTTGTGCGTGGGGGGGGCCTGTCTGTTGCGGTTTCAGCTGGGGTTGCTGGCGTTGGCGCTGGTCGCCGTGGTGCTGTGGCAGGTTTGGCGCCGCACCGACAGTGGTGTTCATTGTCTGGCGTCACGGCGATGGCCGAGCCTGCTGGTGGGCCTGTTGCTTGCGAGCTTCGCGCAGGCGGCCATCGATTGGCGGCTCGGGCGGCCAGCGTTTGGCACTGTGTTGGGGTACCTGCAGTTCAACGCCGAACACAGCGCCGATTTCGGGCGTTCGCCTTGGTACAGCTACGTGGCGCAGCTCGGCTTGCTGACATTGCCGCCATTAACATTCGTGTTGGTGCGACCGATGTGGCAGGCTGCCCGCCAGGCCGCGCTGCTCAGCATCCCCTTGTGCGTGTACGTCGTGGTGCACTCCGCTATCGCTCACAAAGAAGACCGCTTTTTGTTTTCGATTTGGCCGTTGTTCTTCGTATTACTCGGGGCAGCCTTGGCGATGCAGGATGCCGTGCCGTTGTGGCGTCGCTGGGTCCTGCGGGCGTTTTGGGGACTCAACTTCGCGCTACTTATGCCCGCGACCTTGGCCAATCCGCAAAACGCCTTGGTTGCGCCCCTAACCGCGTTACGCGAAGCACAGGTCACGAGTGTCCGCGTCGTGGGAATTCGCCGCGCGCCCAGGCTCTATCTACTGCCCGAAACTGAGGTGCTGCATTACGACGATGTCGCGTCCTGGCTGGCTGCGCCACCCACGCCGGTGGGAGCCATTGAGTGGGTGCTGTTGCGGGCGTCACCCGACGAGGTGAACACCCAGCGGTTGCTCGCAAGTCAGCGGCGCTGTGCCGCGCCGACGTTCTATGCTCCCGATTGGGTCGACCAGGTATTGCTTGCGATTAACCCGCAGCACTCGCGCCGGCGTGCGGGCGTTTGGTTGTGGCAGTGCCAGGCGACTTTGTCTCCAAGAGAACCATGATAGAGGGCGACCGCGTGCTATGCCGCGGATTGGGATGATTCAGCGCTTGACGACGCGCGTAAGAATTGGTGGGCTTAGGTGATGAAACCGGACGGCACGTTGGGCTTCTGTGAGCGCTGCTTGCGCACCTTCGTCGACTTGGTCGAAGGCACATCACCGACCGACTTTCACCGCAAAATCAAGGCGCTCGTGTGTACAAGTCCGAAGTGTCGGCGCTGCTACGAAAGCTACGTCCAAACCGGACAATACTGCCAAGAGGTGGTGCGTGGCTCGACACCCACCGAGGGGCAACGCCAGGAGCTATTGGCCAAGCTACGGGCAGAGCTTGTGCGTCGGGACAACTCACGGTAGCCGCACGCATGCTCCGAGGTTAGTTCTGGCTGGCCTTTGCGGCTTGTAGCACCGCATCGAACACGCCTTTGAAATCGTCAGGACTGACGCTGTAGGTGGTGCCACAGAAATCGCAACCGACTTCGGCGGGCTCCTTGCCGTTGGCGAGGTCAGCGATGTCGGCCACGTCCAAAAGCGCCATGGCAGCCAACACCCGCTGTTTAGAACAACGGCACTTGAATCGCACCTCGGCGGCCTCCGTGATTTCGGCCTGCGGAAACAGCGCGGTCAATAGCGAGTCCGCACCATCGGTGTGCGCACTCAGGCTCGCGGCAAATCGGCCCTCGGCTAGCTCGTAGCGAAGGTTGGCGAGCACCGCCAAATCGGCGTGCGGCATCCCTTGCACGATGACGCCACCGGCGTGGTGTACCTTGCCGTCGGTGTCCAACAACACATCGGCCACCAGCGCGGTTGGGATCTGGTCCGAGGTGGTGACGAAGTGCTCCACGTCCGCATCAATTTCGCCCGAGAGCAGTTCGGTGGTGCTCTGGGTGAAGTCGCCACTGTCGGGGGTGCGAATGGCGCTTAGCAAGCCAGCACCCACCGCATGTGCAATGGAACGACGCCCCAGGCGCTCGGCCTCAGAAAGTGGCGGCATCGCGAGGTCGGCGGGGCGTACAAAGCCGCGTACGTTGCCGTCCGAGGTAATATCCGCAAACGCCTGATGCAGGCGGCCCTGCGCCATGACTTGGAAGCTGAGCGCGCCGGTACGCCGGTGCGAGTGGCTGGTGAGCACAGTGGCAATCATCAAGCGGCCCAACGCCACGGCCGACGTGGTTCCGAGTTTGTGGACCTCTTGGGCCCGGTGACACATTTCCGATGCCAAGGTTACGCCCACGACCAGATGCGCGTCGCGGAGCACTGCGCCAACATACTTGTTCATCACTCATTTAAGTTAGCAGGCTCACGGGCTTGTCGGTAGGGGATTGTGTGGGGTTGCACGCGCGCCCGGGGCAGGTTAGGTGCTGTCATCCGTTGTCCAAGGAGGTCCTATGGCGCGTCGTCCCTCAGTTCATGAAATGATCATGTCGAAAAAGGCTCCCAAACCGGTGGGGCCCTATTCGCACGCCATCAAAGTCAAAGCGCCCGGCGAAATGCTTTTTGTTTCCGGGCAGATACCGATCGAGGTCCCAGCCGGGACGGTATTTACCGGGGATATCAAGAAGCAAGCCGAGTTGGCGCTCACGCACCTGAAGAACATCGTGCTGGACGCCGGTTTCCACGTGGATGAAGTCGTTAAATGCTCGATTTTCCTGACGGATATGAAGAACTTCGAGGCGGTGAACGAGGTCTACCAACGCATGTTCGTGGGCCAAATGCTGCCGGCGCGCGCGGTGGTGCAGGTGGCGGGGTTGCCTAAGGGCGTGGGTGTTGAGGTGGAGGCGATTGCCATAAAGCGGGCCGACCCAGACGACATTTTCAAGGATGAAGATCTGAAGCGGTAACTGCCGCGGCTTTTCTCTTCCCATGCGGGTGGCTCTCTGCTAAGTAGCCGCCTCCCTACGCCTCAAAGTGAGGGTTGTGTCATGAAGTGTAGCGTTTGTGGCAAGAAGCGTTCGATCCGTAACAAGGTGTCGCACTCGAACATCAAGTCGAAGTCGCGGCAGAACCCGAATATCCAGCGCGTGCGCGTGATGGAAGAGGGTACCGTGAAGCGCGTGCACGTGTGCACCCGCTGTATCCGCTCGGGCAAGATCGTTAAGGCTGCCTAGTTTCTGAGTTCGTGCGAAAGGCGGCGGTACCTCCCGGTGCTGCCGTCTTTTTCATTGGCGCTGTGCGAAAACCTATCGCCGCACTTGCTTGTGGGTGCGCTCGCCTATCCTTTGGGCGACGCCGGTCGCTGAGAGATACTCGCCTTCGATACCGAGTCCCGGAACGACGTCTACGCCGCAGTGGAACAGGTTGGTGTACACCGTATCCAACGGCCGTACCGCAATGCCCAAGAACGGCGGGATTTTGGGGCTGAAAATCGGGTGCATACTCCACGGATCCAGGCCCGCGGCCGCAAGTCTGTTGTCGGCATCCCAGCTGCTCTTGTCGACTGCCAGTGAGGCATCGTCCAGGTAGTCGCGCAAAAACGGCACCAAGCGGTTCACCCGCTCAATCATTTGATGTTTCAAGAGCGCCAGGCGGTCGGCGCTGGTGTCGTTTTCGGTGGCGGCGACCGGGCAGGCCACGCAGACGATTTCCTGATCGGGCACTTCCAGCGCTTCATTCCCATGCACCTGACCTGGCTCGCCCTTGAGCGCCGGGAAGCGCTGCAAAAACAGCGGCGGGTCACTCGGGTGTTGGCCGCGCGGCTGTCTGCGGCCATTCAGCAGAAACACTGCGTTGGCCATTGCCTTGGGCATCACGGCGCGACGCACCAAGAGGTTGAGCACCAGCAGGCTTTGCAAAGGCTTGGCGGCTTGCTGACCGCTCGCGTAGCGCATCTGCAAGCGACCGGGGGGGAGCAGCTCGTGGAAGGGTCCGCGCGTGGCCGCCACAAAGTAGTCTGCGGTGAAGGTGTCTTTGAGATCCACGGCCTCGATTTCTTCGAGGTGTCGACCATGGCCGTTTACGGCCTTCACGAGCGTACCGCGGTGCATATCTACACCGGCGTGTTTGGCTGCTTTCAAGAGGCTTGCGTACAGGCCACCCAACGGGTCGGCAAAGCCCACGACGCCATCAAAGTAGCGCGCCAGCATCCGCACGGCGTGTAGCGTCGAGGCGGCGTCCGGGTCTAGGTGCGCAAAGAAGGTGAGTGGCCCCAACAACAAGTCGATCAGCGGATGATCGACGGGCAAACCTTGCAACAGCTCAGCCTTGGCGAACGGCGCGGCCAGGTGCGCCACCTGCCCAAAGATCTTACGTGTTTTGAAGCGCTCGATCAGGCCTGAAGGCGGCATCGGTGGGGCCACCGACAAGAACGCCGAGATCTCTTCGTCCAGGGCGTACAGGCGCTCGAACACCTGCTTCATCGCCCCAATTTCATTGGGAAATTCTTGAGAAAGCTCGGCCAAGAAGGCCTCGCGATCGGCGGGGACATCAATACGTTGGTCAGGCATGATCGCCTGAAAACCGGGCTTGAGCACCGTGGTGGAGGTGCGCAGATCGGGGCCTAGCCCCAGCTCGGTGTGCACCTTTTGCATCACCGGCGAGCCTTCAAACATCGGCACCAGCGCTGGCGTAAGCGGCATGCACAGCCCATGGCGGCGATAGTGGGTGATGCTCTCGCCGTGGTCGAGCAGCACCACGCGCTTGCCGCGCTTGGCCAACAGGGCGGCGGTCACAACCCCTGCGGTCTGGCCACCAATGACAGCTACGTCAAAATGCTGCGTCATCGCGTTCAATCCCGTCTGTCGCCGGCCCAGTCTGCATTGGCTGGCCGCGTGTACCTAGTGCAAAGGCTCGGTCACGGCAACCGGATTCCGCCCTGACGCGGATATGCGGTCCACTCCGACCAGCGTGAGAGGTGCTGATTTCATCGTGTTCGGGGCTGTGCTAGCTAACAGCTGCACCCAAGCGGCGTCACTTGAAAAGAGGGCTTATGCACCACCTACGAATCTGCGTTGCCTGTGTTGGCTTGTTGATGGGTCTATGGGGTTGTAGCGCGACCAAGGCCGAAGCGCCGCCACCCGCCTCAGGGGGCCCGGTCGGCGCGGCATCGAGCGACGTCAGCAAAGAGGTTGCTGAACAGGCTGTGGCGAAGGACAGCAGCGGCGCCAGCGTCGACGATGGTGTGCGCCATAACGTCGCCCCAACGACGACGTCAGCTTCTGCACCCGAGCCAGAAAAGAAGGGCACCAAGCTAGACGGCAAAAGCTACGATTTTGCGGATGACTTGCCGGCCGAGGCTGCGCCGGCGCCGTCTGTCGCGGGCACGGCAGGGGCCGATGAGGAGCGCCGATCGAGCGGCGACAAGACGGTGGCCAAGCCGGGCGAGAAGCGCGAGGCCGATGCGCGTGCCCGTCCGGGTGCTGGTGGCGGCGGTGCTGCCTATGTGCCTGCGCCGGTCGCGGCCCCGGCGATGAAGGCCGGTCGACATGACGACAACAAGCAATACAACCGCTTCTTGCAGTTCTTAGGCGAAAACGGTGCTCAAGTGCTCTATCCCGTCGATGTCAGCGAGCGTCTGGTGATTCGCACGGTGGACAAAGATGGCAAGAGCCTGCACAACTGCGCCGTCGAAGTGAAAAGTGGTAAGGGCACCGCGGTGTTCGCGGCCACCACCTACGCCGATGGCAAAACGCAGTTCTTTCCCGCCGATGCCTCAGCTCCCACCGATCGGGACTACGCGGTCAAAGCCACCTGCGGCAAAGAGGTGCGTAACGGTCAACTCGCTCGCATCGGCAAACGCGAGACTGAGCTGCGTTTTGGCGAAGCCCGGATCCTGCCCAAAGCGGTACCCGTGGATATCGCCTTCTTGATGGACACCACCGGTTCGATGCAGAGCCAGATCGATCGTTTGAAAGGCACGCTGAAGGCGATTCACTTCCAACTGACACAGCTCTCCACCAAGCCCGATATCCGTTTTGCTCTGGTGGCCTATCGCGACCGCGGCGACGACTACGTCACCAAGATGCAGGGCTTTACCGCCGACATGGGTCAGTTCCAAACGGTGCTGGACAAGCTCGAAGCTGATGGCGGCGGCGACACCCCCGAAGACCTGCAAGAGGCCTTCGCCAACGCGCTGCACAAGTTGGAATGGCGGAGCAACGCGGTGCGCATTGGCTTCTTCATTTCCGATGCCACGTTGCACGCCGACTATGGTCAGGCGTTTACCTATCGCGACACCATGCGTGAGAGCCTTGCGCGCGGCATCAAGTGGGTTGCGGTGGGCGCGGGGGGCCTCGGGCGGGACGGCGAGGTGATTTTCCGTCAAGTCGCGCAGTTCACGATGGGCGAGTACGTCTTCATCACCGAAGGCGGCGGCGGCGATGCCGAAGGCGGCGTGGCCGAGGCCAGCCATCACGTGGGCAGCAACTACACCACTGAGAATCTCGACCAGGCGATCATTCGCATCGTGCGCCGCGAACTGTCGTATCTTACCGATGTTCCTAAGGATTTTGATGACACCATTGTCGCCACGGCCAATCAAGGGGTCGCGCGCGACACCGTGTTGGCCCCGGCGGTCGCTGAAGTGATGCGCCAGCTCATCGATTACAGCAGCTTGAAGCTTGCCGACAAAACGCCGGTGGCGGTGGTGCCGACCAACTCCGACAAGGGCCAGAAGGACGTGGCCGAGTACCTCACCGACCAGATGACGTTGTCGGCCTCGCGTAACCCTATGCTGAAGGTGGTGGAGCGGGACCTGCATGCCGTGGCTCAGGAAATGAAGCTGCAGCTTACGGAGCTGTTCGACGTGAAGGACTCGGTACCGATTGGGAAGTTGGTAGGGGCCGAGGTGCTCATCGTCAGCAAGCTAGCGGTGCGCAAAAACGGTGCGTCGCTGTTTGCCAAGCTTGTACGCGTGGAAACCGGCGAGGTGCTGTCGGTGGCCAACGTCGAGTTTGGTGCGACGGTGATCTCGGGTTCATAGCATCCGGTCGGGTGCTGTGGCTTTGCGAAGTCTCACGGCGGGGGAGTCTATGCACAAGATCTCGTGGCTGTTGCTGGTTGGCATGTGTGCTTGCTCTGGGGCACCTAAGGCCCGTGTGCCGTTTCGGACGGAGTTTGACGAACCGCTCGGGGCCGAGTGGCGCATCAAAGGAGGCCATTGGTACGTCACCGATGGCCATCTGTATAACGATGGTGCGCACAACGTACCCTTGTGGCTGGATGCCGCACTTCCGACCGATGTGCGCATCAGCTTCGATGCCGAGTCGAAAAGTGACGCCGTGGACCTGAAGTTCGAGGTCTTTGGCGATGGCGTGCATCATCAGTCAGGTTACGTGGTGATCTTAGGCGGCTGGAACAACTCCAAGAGCATCATCGCTCGCCTGGATGAGCACGGGCCTGAGCGTACGCCCGCCCAAGAGGCCTCATTGCGCGCCGAGGTGGAGCGAGATGCCAAGGCGGCACTGGAGTTGTATCGAGACCGGCGTGAGGTGGCCGCCAAACCGGACACGCAACAGCGTGACCACAAGTACCACTTTCGGTTTGAGCGCCGCGGCCACGACTTGAGCTTCTTTGCTGACGGGACCTTGGTGATGAGCTACTTCGATCCATCGCCGCTTTCGGGGCCAGGGCACGACCGTTTTGCGTTCAACAATTGGGCGTCACAGGTTTTCTTCGACAACCTGATGATCGAGCCTTTGTAAGCTATGCCCCGTGCCGACCCGATGCCGCTAAGCGAGTTTACAGAGCCTGCAGGATAAGGCGCACGTCGGCTGCGAACTTGCCGTTCGCCTCTAGGCGCAGATAGTTCTCGTAGGCGGCTTTGGCTTTCGCGTTGTCGCCCATCGCTTGGTAGACGTTTCCGAGGATCACCAGCGCCTGGCCGTTGCGGCTGTTCAACTCCAGCGCCCGCTTTAGGTGCTGGATCGCTTGGGCATTTTGATCAGTGTCGAAGTAGGCGGTTCCCAACCCGGTATGGGCTTTGTCGTTGCCCTCATCCAACGCCAGTACGCGTTTGTAGTCGGCGATAGCTGCCGCAAACTTGCCTTTGCGGTACAGGCTGTTGGCACGCGTGAGCAGCCTGTTCGGGTCTTTTTCTTCGACGTCGGTGTCGCTCGCTTTGTGTGTGTCGGCGGCTTTGGCCGTCGTGGGTTCGGGCTCTGGTTTGTCGTTTGCGGGCGCAGCGGCCGGTGCCTCCTGGGAGGGCGGGGTGGCCGTTTCGAGCGCGGTCGCTTGGGGCGCAGGCGTCGCTTCGGGAACAGCGGCGGCTGGCGTTTTGCTGGGAACAGGTGCGGCAGGCTCAGGCGACGTCGGCGGCGGCTCTGCAGCGGGTAGCGTGGGCGTGGTGTTCGTTGGCGTGGTGATGGCCGCGTCCGTTGGGGGGGGGCGGTTCAGCCAGAGCACTGCTCCAACCACGGCGGCCACCGCCACTGCGGCTGCGGCCAGCAATAGGGTTGGGGGACCGCGCTTGGCCGGGACGTCGTCCAGATAATCCTGATCGACCGGGGGCGTGGGTTTGAGCCCAAAGGCCTCCTCGGGTGAACGTGGGGTGCCGGGGGTCGCGCCACCGGTCGGGTGGAGAATTTCCAGCGCCGCCGGGTGAGCGCCAACGTCTGCAGGCAGTGTTGCCGACGTGAGGCCTGGGTCGTGGGGCAGGGCGTTCGGTCGGGGACCGATCATCGGCGCGCGCAGTGGCGCCGCTGGGGGAGGGGCATGGGTGGCGTAGGGGTCGGGCGGGGAAGCCACGATCGTCGCGGGTGGCGGCAGCGGCATCGGTTCGTTTTGGCTGGGCTGAGCCAGGGGCGCGACTGGGGGTGGCGGCTGGGCCTCGGGGCTCGCCGCAATTGGCATTGGCACCTGTGGCACGGGGGCAGGCTGTACGGGTGGCAGTTCCGGCGGCGGCACATAGGGCATGGGGGTAGGTACTGCTGGGGCCGCAGGTGTCACGTCGCTGATGGTGGCGGCAGTGCCTCCTGGCCCTGGAGTTGCCCCAGCCCAGCCTTGGAACGCGTAGGGCCATGGTGGTGAGGCTTTGGCGCCTAAGACCACCTTGTTGTTGCCATCGCTAGACGGCACCGTCGCAGCCTCAGGTGGCAGCGCGGCGACCGGGGCCTCCGGGGGCAGCGGGGAATGCGCTGGGATAATATCGGCTTCGCGGTCGGTGGGTTCGGGTGCAGGCGCAGCTTCGGCGGCATGCTCGCCAGCCAAGACTCGTTCTTCTGGTTCGCGGGTGGATATGTCGAATATCAAGCCCTCGAAGTAGAGCTTCGAGATGATGTTCATCGCCTCCAGATCGCCAAAATCAGAGGCTTCGACGACCTCCATCAGCGCCCGCTTACTGTCAAACAGCTTCAAGAGGCCGTTTACTTCGTCTGGAATTTCGGCGAGTCGGTCGGCCAACTCGTTATGGTCCACCACGAAACGGGTGGTGAGCGGCGGCAGTTGTTCGAGCAGTCGGCCCCATTCGTCGACTCGGCGCATGCCCTCCATCAGCAGGCCTTGGCTCGACAGCTCAATCACGTCGGCACGGTCGACGGTGGCAAACTCGATGACGAAGGTGCCTTCGTTCCAGACCATCAGCCGGTAGACCGCGCGCTCGGCCGTTAGACGCCCTAACTCAGCGTCGATGACTTTGCCGTTCTTGAAGTAAATACGGCCAACTTCGCTGCCACCGCGGCTGAAGTGGATGATGCCGGTCTTGCGGCCGATCTCGATCGTCTGGATCAAGTCGACCACGCCCATGTCGGCCAGGTCGCCCGAGAACTTGGAGCGCGGGTCGCGGCGTTCAAGCGCCTCCTTGTCCTTCTTTTCCAGTAGGATCTTGATGCGGGTGACGATCTCTTTGATGTAGATCGGCTTGGTTAGGTAGTCGTCGACTCCCAACTCCAGGCCTTTGATCTTGTGATCTACCGATTTTTCGCCGGTGAGGAAGATGAACGGAATGGTGGCGTACTTCGGGTCATCTTTAA
>JAKLEG010000097.1 GCA_022703175.1 Myxococcota bacterium
GTTAGTGCACGCCCTTGCCGTTGAGATAGGGGCCATACGCCTTGTCTTCCTTCTGAATATGGTTCTGCAGCCAGTCGCGAAGAAAGAAGGCGACCTTCACCGAGAGAGTGCTCGTCCCGGCCGCCCACGCTGCCTGCAGCTCCTTGGCCTGTTTTGTCAGCTCGCGATGCACCACGATATGCTGCGCCGCATCCGGATAATGATGCAGCTCAAAGAGGCGCTCCTCGGTGGCAAAGTGATAGACGGTGTAATTTACCAGCTCGTCGAGAACGGGTCCCACCACCTGTTTGGCAGTGCCGCTACTCATCGCCTCAAACAGGTCGTTAACGAGCTTCACGAGCTTCTTGTGTTGCTCGTCCACCTCAGCAATTCCCACGCTCAACGCAGGGTTCCAATCGATGATCGACATCGTCTCCTCCCGTTGTTAGACCCAAAAGGCCACGCGAACACGGCTTGCGCCCGAACGGTAAATGCCTTGTATTACTGTAGGCATTGTTCCCGAACGCACAACCGTCTGCAGGCACACGCTTTGTCCGCCACCGCAAGGTCCCACCAAGACTGCTTAGGCCGCCCCTTGTCACCTCCAGGTGACACCGGGGACTGCGGGAAAAAACCTTATGAAACAGGCAATTATGCCCGCAAGAGGGATGGCCTAGGCATTGCATAATTGTCTGCGCGACCGGTCTTAGCAGAACTCGAAAGAAGGGCCGCCCATGAATTATTTGGTCACGAAGGCGCTCGCCATGAGCGCGCTGTCGCTGCTCGCTGGTTGCGGGAGCAACACTGCCCAGTCGGCCTGTTCGGATAACGACAGCTGTCCGGGCGGCTTCTTGTGTGTGGCAGGCGCCTGTCTTCAGGCTTGTGTAGATAACGGTGGCTGCGGCGAGGGGGCTTTCTGCCGAGACGGCGTTTGCCAACTGTTTGAATGTGCCGTCGCCGCCGACTGCCCGGCCGACATCTTTACGTGCCAAACCGTGGACCTGACCACCAGCTGCCAAGGTGAACGCAGCGTCGGCAGCTGTGTCGAAGGTAGCTGCTTAAAGGTTGCAGACGACTCTGCTTGCGCCGGACTTCTGCATGCCTGTTCCGACAACTTGCGCCCGCACGTCTGCAGTGACGCCGTTCATCAGGTCGAACCCATTTGCCCGACAGCCTGCGCAAGCGACGCCGACTGCCTCGACGCCTACCACTGCAACAACGGCACCTGCGTCACTCAAACCGGTCAGCCACCGAACCTCACTGACGCTCCCAACCAGCAACTCACCGTGGGTGTCGCGATGAACCCGCTGTTGTTGTCAGGCTATGTCATAGCGACCGACGCTGACCCGATTTTAGGGTACCAATTGTTGACCGGCCAACTCCCCAACGGCCTCACGTTGACGACCCAAACTGGCGCGATCACCGGCACCCCCATGCTTGTCGGCACCACCAACATCACGTGGAGTGCACAGGACAACGACGGTTGGACCAGCGTCGGTGATGCCGTGCTGTTCACGGTCGCGGCCGCGAAGACGCCGCCGACCATCGGCAACGCACCCGATCAAACTGCCACGGTTGGCGCAGCGTTTACGCTCGGCTTGGCGAACTACGTCACTGCCACGGATGGCGATCCGATCACGGGCTACACGTTGCTCGCAGGCGTCCTCCCTCCCGGACTGCTACTCAACCCCACGACCGGCGCTATTTCCGGCATACCCACAAGCGCTGGCAATGTCATCGTGACCTGGACGGCCCGAGACCAAGATGGCCTCAACAACGTCGGCGATGCGCTGCAGTTCACCGTCATGGTTGCGACACCGGTGCAGATCTATGCCACCACGTTGGGCGGACCCGCGCTCGCGATGGTCTCACGGGGTGCCACCCTCTACGGCCGGGTGCTGAACCTAGGCCCCACCAACGTCCAAGCCTGCGTCGAGGTGGTTGGCATCAGCGACAACGCCTGCGCTGCCCCGCCTACCGGTTGGACCCCTTACCCTACCGCTGACTGGACTTATGACGCAGGCAGCGGTGAATGGCGGACGGTGATACCAAGTTGTGCATTCCCCTCCAACACCTACAACTTGGCCATCCGCGACGCCGTGACCGCGGTCAGCAACACCACGCCGCTCACCCTTACCGAGGACTGCCGCTGGACAGCGTTAACATTCCCAGCCGCTGCGACACCCACGACAACATGCTCGGTGGCGAATCGTTGTACCACGGCCAACACCGGCTCACCCTGGCGTTGTGACTGTGTCTGCTACCCCAGCTGTTCATAGGTCCAACGTCGACATCGCAACCGAGGCAAAGAGTGACAAAATGGGTGTGAAGCCAATGGGATGCGGCTGGTTTGGCGGGTTGATATTGGCGCTATGCAGCTGTGGCGCCGACGCCGAGCCTGCGCGTCAAACCCCAAGCGCAGCGCGGGCAATCGACACGGACGGGAGCGACCCTGCCACTCCAACGGATGCTGCAGGCGACCCCACCCCAAGCGATTCTGTGTTGCCTGCAGATACAAGTGGCGACCCGATGGCACCCGGCGAGCCCGAGGTTCCGGGCGATACGAACGTGCCCGGCGACCCCCAAAGCCCGTTAAGTACCTGGCTCATCGGTGTCGGCACCGCACACGCCGCGGGGCGCGAGATCACCTACCAACTCTGGAAGGTACAAGCGGCCGAGGGTCCCGCGACGTTCGTGGAGTGGCTAGCGCCAGAGGGAAACACCCCACGACCAGCGGTGCTACTGCCCTATGCGTATGCCGGCATTGATTGGAGTGACGATCCGTTGGACCAACCCTGGGCCGACCTGCCAACGGGCGGCTACCCGGACATCAACGGCCCCGATTACCAACCGAGCTCAGGCACGATCTTTTTTGGTCCCGTGGCCCCACCCGACGTGGTCGCAAATGCCCACCTCTACCTGGCGCACAACTTTGGCGTGCTTGCGGTGTACGACCGCTTCTACTTGGGCGGTGACGTCGCTAACGATCGCCAAGACATGGTGAATGGTTACGCCTTTCTGGTGACCCAAGCGTTGGTGCAGGCCGCACGGATCGGCACACTAGGGGTCTCATGGGGTGGCTTTGAGGCGCTATATGGTGCAGCCTTCGCGCCTGCGGCGGTGCGCCCGGTCGTGGGTGTCGCCATTTCACCCGTGGTGGATTGTGCTGACGAATACACCTGGGTGCACACCGACATCCAGACAGGCGTGCTAGAGCCGAACCAACGGGCCGGCTACCTAGCGTTCTTCGACCCGTACATTCGCCGCATCGTGGCTGCTACTGGCGGCGCCCCTGGCGTTGCCGGCGCCGATTATTCCCTCTGGACCACCGACGCCTTGGTGTCGCGCATGACCACATCATTTCTGCTCATCCACGACACCTGGGATCTATTCATTCCGGTGCGGCAGTCGCAGGTGCTGGTGACAACCGCCCCTAATACGTTTGCTGGGCTCTGGTACGATCACGCAACCCCTGTCGATCTGAACAGCACGCCCTTCTCACACGGCCCGTTAGGTCCTGCTGGCGCGTACGGTTCTGCCACCACGTTTGCGATGGCGTTTCTATTAACCCACCTAGCCGATACGACTCAGTCCGTTACCCTCGAATACTCAGCACAGGTGATGACGCAATGGTTCGACGACCTGCACGCCCGCCAACTCGCTGGCGTAAACGTCGACAACGTGGTGCCGAGACTACGTGAGCTGGGCGATCCCCGCGTCACAATGCTAGAGATTGAGTCCTTGGTCGAACCGCAAGGCGGCGCGGGACTCGTCGCCGCACACCTGAATCGGTTGTGGGGTACGAGCCTCACCGCCAGTACCCTGCTAGCAGCGCTGGCGACTGGGTTACCGCCACCTTAAAGCGCCACGCAGACACCCTTGCCCACACCGCTCACCAACGCCCCGGCCGACGCCGCGGTGGAGTTCGCGCTACCGTTCCGCCTTTGACAGTCGCGCGCCAGATCGGCATGGTAAGCCGGCCGAATAAACCTGACGGGCCGTTTGGCAGGTGGGGACAACGATGACGCGGATTGCGATGAAAATCAGTAACGTAAACAGCGTTCTACGGCTGGCCACGGCATTGACGATGGTGCCCTTGGCCGGGTGCGATAAAGACTCACCTAGCGACCTTACACAGATTGCCGGCGATGCCGACACCCTGCCTGGCGACAGTGACCAGAGTTTTCCCTACACGTTGAGCCTAATCGGCACGTCGCCCATCTCCGTCACCTTTGGCCAAAGTGTCGACCTACGCTTCCGCATTGTGGATCGCACAAACGCCGTGGTCCCGAGCCGCACCGTATTGTTTGCATTAACCGGCACCGGCGGCACGCTGAGCGTCACCGAACGCACCACCGAC
The DNA here is from genome assembly GCA_022703175.1 of Myxococcota bacterium. Taxonomy (GTDB): domain Bacteria; phylum Myxococcota; class XYA12-FULL-58-9; order XYA12-FULL-58-9; family XYA12-FULL-58-9; genus JACRCV01. The sequence continues at coordinate 4,340 of JAKLEG010000097.1, forward strand.
GCGTTGGGCGTCGCGATGGTTCGCTTTACGGCGGGCATGGGTACCACTACCATCTCGCTGACGGCTACGGCGCTCGACGCCAATCCCGTGATCGTGAGCCTACAAATCCGTGGTGAGGCCCCCGGCGATTTGCGCGTACAGGTCAGCAGCGCAGCCCGCATCAGTGTCGCACGCGCACAGATTTACGTGATCACCGCCGCGTCGGGCACGCTGCCCGAGCCGTGCAGTGCTCTGCTCGCGGCCACGATGCTTCCCGAAACGCCTTACCTGTTCGTGCAATCGCCCATTCCAGGTCAACACACCTTCACCGATTTTCCTGCGGGCACTGGCGTGGCTGTGGTGGCCTACGGACAAAATGCCGCTGGCGACCGCGTCGCCCAGGGCTGCGACGATGGCATCACCATCCTCGCTGACGGCATGACCTCAGCGTCCGTCAGCATGACGCAGCTTCCTGCAGTGTTCACAGGGGATTTAGATGCGCTTGTGACCCTGAACCTCGGCGCCGCGTTGCCGCAACCCTATGAAGGCTACGTCAACACCGTCACGGAAATCCTCACGAGCCCGGCGGGAATTGCTGCCTACTATGTCCTGATCGGCGTCGACAACGCTGGCTTCACAACCTTCATGGATTGGACGCCACCAGGCGCCACCGAAGAGCGCCAAGCCACCCTCGACGAAGTGCTGGCCAACCAAAATATTTTTGGCACCTGGCGAGACCTGACCACCGATTTGGACAATGAGCTGACAACGCAGCTGGGCGAGCCCTACGCCGCCGCCAAAGCGCTCGGCCCCGACATTCGCGGCTTGTTGTCCAGCTTCGATGTCGGTTCGCGCGTGGCGATCGGCGAGCTTTCGGAGACAGTGGCCAACCAATGGGCTGTGGACGAATCGTATCAGGCGATTGTCTACACTTGGGATCAGAGCTGCGCCGTCGGCGACGTAGGCTGTGCGCGTCGACCGTTTGTGCTGGATGAAACCGGCTACGCGCCGCTGCACGCAGGTTACAATGTCCTCACAAGCTATGCCCCGACCACCGGCGCTACCGAGCGCTACCGAGCACAAATGCCGCCGCACCTGCTGCCGCTGAGCTATGGCGCCGTCGTCATGACCGGGGTCTCGGAGCTGGTGTTTCCCTCCGTGTGTGACGGCTGCCAAAACCTCACTGACGTGATGCAGTACTTGTTGGACTGTGCAACGCTCGGCGCATGGCTGTCCAACTGGGTGAACGACCTGGTGGGATTCAGCATTGTAGATGCCGCCGATACGCAAGCCTACTGCGAAGCGGGCGTCGCCGACGTCGCCACCTCTCTGGAAGATGACGTCATTGCCATGACGGCCGCTGACGCACCCGCCCTGGAAGCCCGCGATGCCAACAACTCCGGCGGCACCTTTTACCTGGTGGACACCGACAGCAACCTGAGCAGCGATCAGCTACGTGACCTCTCGATGGTGGTGCACTGGGTCGATCCCAATGACGCAGCCTTCAGCCAAGATGTCAGCTCACCGGTCACAGGTAAGGGGCGGACCGCCGCCACCGACTGCGACGCCGACACCGACTGTAGCGCCGAGCAAAGCTGCCAGCTCCTGGCCAGCTACCTCGAAGTGCGGGCGCTAGAGACCACCTGCAAGAAGGCGATCGGCACCGTCGCTGGCGGCGACGACTGCACTCAAGACAACCAGTGCCGTTCCGCCAAGTGTGTCGGCGCGACTGGCGCTAAGCTCTGCTTTGCCGCGTGTGCCACGGTGGCCGATTGTGGTGGCGCCAGCTGCGATGCCGAACGCACCACGCTAAACCTCAACGTCGTACGCGCAGGTCTCGGCGAGGCTTACGGTCGAGGCTGCGCCGCTCCTTGAGAGCAGAGTGGGCGCGCTAACGACGATCAGGGATCACGTACAGAATGATCGACAGAAAGTGGCAGACGCTGCCGGCCAGCACCCAGAGATGCCACAGCGCGTGCATATAGCGCACGCGTTTCATCACGTAGAAGACTGTGCCGCCGGTGTAAGCCAACCCACCTGCAAACAGTAACCAAAGGCCCCCGCGCGGCAAGGACGCTACGAGCGGCTTGATGGCGATCACCACAATCCAACCCATGCCGATATAGATGAGCGCCGAACTCCACTTGGGGCGGTACAGCCAGAAGGCCTCAAACACGATCCCGAGCAGAGCCAATCCCCACACCGTGCCAAACAACGACCAGCCCCAAGGACCGCGCAGCGTTACCAGCGTGAAGGGCGTGTAGGTACCCGCGATGAGCAGGTAAATGCCTGAGTGATCGAGGATTTTGAAAATGCGCTTGGCTTGGGGGTGCGCCAGGCTGTGGTACAGCGTCGAGGCCGTGTACAACAAGATAAGGGCCGCCCCGAAGATGGCGGTGCTCACGATGTGCCAGGCGTTACCCCAGAGACTGGCAAATACCATCAGCAACGTTAGGCCGACCACGCTCGCCGCAACCCCAATGCCGTGGGTAATGGCGTTCGCGATCTCTTCACCCGTAGAGTAGTCGTGCGTCCGCGAAGCTGATTGCTTGGGGCTTTCAGTCATCCGCCTACTCCCCGATGATCTTGATGAGAGCCCGTTTGCGCCGTCGGCCATCGAACTCGCCATAGAAGATAGATTCCCAGGGCCCGAGATCCAGCTCGCCTTCGGTAATGGCCACAACAACCTCACGTCCCATGATTTGGCGCTTCATATGAGCATCGGCGTTGTCTTCGCCTGAGTCATTATGGCGATACTGTTCGGTGGGAGCATGCGGTGCGAGCTTTTCCAACCAGTGTTCATAATCCCCGTGCAAGCCGCGCTCGTTGTCGTTGATGAAAACCGACGCGGTGATATGCATTGCATTCACCAGGCACAGCCCTTCGCGGACGCCGCTGTCGTGCACCGCGCGCTGAACTTGATCGGTGATATGCACGAACTCGCGGCGGGTCTTCGTTTCAAACCAGAGTTCCTTGCGAAAGCTCTTCATCACCGCACCTCAGTCTCCAAGCCATGGTCACGCCGATAGCGCCGACACAGTTCAGTTCCCAACTGCACCCGCCGACACGGACTCGGTCGGTAGTGATAGATTTCGCAGCGCACTCGTCCCCCCAGAGCTCCGCGCAGCGCCTTGCAGCGCCCCTCCGACGTCAGCGCCAAGTACCAGGCGCCACCCTTCCCGAGGACGCCGTAGCGACGCATGAGCTCTGGCTTCTGCAGAATCGCATCGCCCTTCTCCATTGGCACATAGTCGACGTAGCCCTCTGCCTGGTTGGCGGTGGAGTTCTTGCAGCACGCACCGCAAAACTGACAATCAAGGCGTATATCGGTGTAGCGAGCCATGGCAGAACCGCCAGTGCAACGAAAGAGGACAAGAATCAAGAGCTTCAATAGACATCGACCAAGCTTCCACCGATAATCCCTATGAGATAGCCGATGTCGCAGATTCGAGACAAAAGCCCTGAGCTGAATGACCGCCTGCACGACGCATTGCGCGACCGTGCGCGTGGTGATGACCTGGTGCGCGACGTCATCAAGTCGATCCAGAAAGACCGCGCCAATGCCGTGGATCTTTCGCGCGTCGACCCCCGCCAGGTCGGCCCCGCCGTGCAACAGCAGTTGGCACAACTGGTGGGCGAACAACTCAAGGGGCAGATCCCCAACCAGTTGGCCCAACAGCTCGCAGCCGGCAACGTCGCGCTCGACAAACTCGATCTCCTGATGCAGCGACTGGCCAACGCCAGCAGCATGGACGCACAGGCGCGTGTAGGCCGTGCAGCTACCGCCGAGGCCGCACGCGACGCCGCCACCGATCGATCGGTCCCACAACAAGCACTGCGCTGGACCCAGTTCGTCCAAAAGGTCCAGCATGTTCCTGGCGCCCGCGTGCAAGACCGCGCCGGGTCAGCCGCCCCCAAAGGTGAAGGCTCGACGCTCATCGAACGTCAGGCTCAACGCGGTGGTTTAATCTCTGCTGCCGGTCTACGTTCACCCAAGCTCGTCGAACGCGGCCTGGCCGATTTGAGTCCCACGCAGCGCGCAGCCCTGATGAAGGCAGCCTTCGGCGAAAAGCTCGCGGGCGAATTGACGCGTTTGGGCATTCAAGATCCGTTGCACTTTGTAAAGGCAGGTGCCATGCCCGAAGGGCGGGCCGAGATGGCCCAGGCCACCAACCTGTCACGCGGCCATCTGCTCGGGTTGTTGATGCGCGCCGAATTGCTCAAGATCGGTCCCGGCCGCACCGGCGAATTGGGCATCCGCCCAGACATGCTTGGGCCGCTCAAACATGCCGGCATCGCCATGTTGGGCACACTGGGTTTGGTGCGCACGCTGTCTCGCGAAGAACTCACCTACTTATACGGCCGCTTGCGCGCCGCGAGTGGCGGCTTTGCCCGAGCCATGAAAGGCGGGCGAATTCCGGTGAAACGCGACATGTTACACTGGGCCCGCGCAGCAATGCGCAAACCTTCCGAGATCCTGCTCCCAGAGGTCGAAGGCAGGGCAGGCCGTCTGAGCGGCGGCGACGCCCAAGAGCTCATCCAGGCCTGGTATTTGGAAAATCTTCTGTATGAACAATTGGCCTTGGCCCGGCGCCAGCGCCAAGACGACGAACGCTTGGTAAAGCGGATCCACGGCGATGACGACGAGCGACGTCAAGGGCAGAAACAATCTGATGAAGAAGAAGACGAAGGCGCCTGGACCGACGAGGAAATGCCTGAGTTGGAGCTCGACCAACAGCGCTCCGATCAGCTGATCTGTTTTTGGATCACCGACTTCAACACCGACCCCCGACTGCCGACGGCGATGCGACGAATGTACGTCTGCATCGATCCGGACACCGGCGCGATCCTGCCGCAAGCCATCGAAGCCGATGTGCCGGCCGGCGCCTGAGACGACTCTCCATGCGACCAACCTGCCCCCTTTGGCTCGCTGCGTTGGTGCTGACCCTTCATCTGGGTGCATGTCGGCGCGCTGTGTCCCCCGCACCGCCGAAGAAGCCGCGCCCTGCCGTGGCGTACGTTGGAGACGCCTTGCCAAAACCCGAGGACCAAGGCGCACCGATCCCGGGAGGCAGTTTACGCATCGCGATGGGCGCCGAGCCACCATCGCTGAACTACCAGCTGGATCCGTTGGACGCGTGGGGCAAAAAGATCAGCGAGCTAGTGCAAGAGAGCCTGGCCCGCCCTGACCCAGTGACCTGGGAGTCGACACCGCGGCTGGCTCAACGCTGGGAGTTCTCTGCCGACAAGCGCACGATTACATTCTACCTGCGACCGGGCGTGCGCTGGCACGACGGCAGTCCTTTCACGGCCGACGACGTGGTGTTCACGTTTGCCAAGATTCTCGACCCAACCTCGAAAACGATGGCCGTACGCTCCTACCTGGAGCCCATTGAAACCTACGAAAAGGTGGACGACCTGACCGTTCGCTTCCAGCTGCGCCGCCCCTACTGGTACGCCTTCAATGCCATCGCGGAGATCTTCATCTACCCAAAGCACATCTATGAAAAGGGGGATTTCAACACCCATCCGGCCAACCGCGCACCGATCGGCGCTGGGCGCTACAAATTCGACCGTTGGCTTACCGGCGACGTGATCGTATTGAAACGCAACCCCAGTTATTTTGGCATGCCGGCACTGCTCGATGAGGTCATCTTCAAGTACGCTCCCGACCCCACCGTGCGCACGCAAATGTTGCGGCGCGGCGACGTCGACGTGATCGAAAAGCTCACGCCCGAGGAATGGCACACGCTAACGAGTGATCCCACCGTCGCCGACAGCTTCTGGCGGTTGCGCCACGTGCCGTCCAGCTTGCAATGGTTGGGCTGGAATCAAGAGCGCCCGATGTTCGCCGACAAACGCGTGCGCCGCGCCCTCACCATGCTCATCGACCGCGAGGACATCATCGCTAACTTACGCCTGGGTCTGGATGCCCCCGCGGCGGCGTGGTTCTATCCCGGCACACCGGAGTTGGACCCCGCCTTGAAACCATTGCCGTACGACCCCGCTGCTGCTCTGGCGCTTTTGGATGAGGTTGGTTGGCAAGACTCCAATGGCGATGGCGTGCGCGACAAAGACGGTGAATCCTTCCGTTTCACCTTCCTCTATCCAGCGGGCCCGCCGTTTTATGAGCAGCTCGCGTCGCTGCTCACCGCAGATCTGAAGAAGGCCGGAATCTCTATGGAAACCGCACGGGTGGAGTGGGCCGTCTACACCGAGCGTCTGCGCAAACATGAGTTCGACGCTTGCTCACTGCTCTGGGAGCTTGCCCCAAAAAACGATCCCACGCAGGTCTGGCACAGCAACGAGGTCAACGGCGGTTCTAACTTTGTGTCGTTCCGTGTCCCCGAGGCCGATCGTGAGCTAGAAGCCGCACGTACGGCCTTCGACGACCGCGACCGCCTGGGTCACTACCGACGTTTCAACGAAATCCTGGTGGATGAACAGCCGTACACGATGCTGTTCTACCGTTACAATTTGTCGCTGGTGCGACGCAGCTTTGGCGGCATTGTCTCGACGCCCTACGGCGTTCTGAACTACGCCGACTTCTACGCCTTGGCTCCAACCCCGGCAGCACCCGGGATCCCCGCCGGTGCCAGTGATTGACACTCATGGTCTCCCTCTTGGCGCGACGGTTACTGCAACTGATCCCGGCATTTATTGGCTTGACGTTGCTGGCGTTCCTCTTGGTCAAGCTCGCACCGGGAGTGCCAACGTTGGGAAGCAGCGAGACCGGCAGTGGCCGTGACTTAAGCAACAGCCTTGCCGCCTGGCGTCACCTCCATGGAGAGGATGCGCCGCTCTGGCAACAATACGGAACCTGGCTCTGGGCGTTTGTCCGCCTCGACTTTGGCCGCTCGTTGATTGACGAACAGCCGGTTCGCGAACTGCTGTTTCAGGCACTCCCTACCACCTTGCTGCTGTCGGGCTCAGCCCTGGTGCTGACCTATGCGCTGGCAGTGCCTCTCGGTATCTTCAGCGCGCATACACGCCATACACTCGTCGACCGCGTGGTGACCGCGATGCTGTTCGTGTTCTATTCGGTTCCGTCGTTTTGGCTGGCGCTGGTGCTGCTCACGCTGTTGGCCAGCGATGCGCAAGCCCCGTTTCCGCTCCGCGGCTTGCACTCAGACGGTATGGCGCAGACAGGTTTTTGGCTGAAGCTTGTCGACCTCGGCTGGCATTTGGCGTTGCCCGTGGTCTGCTTGGCTCTGCCCGCCATTGCCCGCACGGCCCGTTATCAACGCGCGGCCACGCTTGACGTGATGGGACAAGAGTTCATCACCGTGGCACGCGCCAACGGCCTTTCCGAACAACAAATCTTACGACGTCATGTGCTCCCCAACTCGTTGCTACCGATGTTGACGTTGCTCTCCGTTGACCTGCCTTGGCTGGTCGGTGGCAGCGTCATTATCGAACGTATCTTCACGTTGCGCGGCATGGGCATGCTGACGTTTGAAGCCGTGCTGCGACGTGACTATCCCGTGTTGATGGGCACCACGGCTCTGGTAGTGATGGTCACAATGCTGGGGCTGCTCTTGGGAGATGTGGCGCTAACCTGGGCCGACCCACGTTTGCGCCCCACCCGCCAGGTGCACTCATGACACACGCCCCAAAGCCGTTGAGCTTCGGTGGACACGCCCTCTGGCACAACCCCGGCAGCCGGCTGAGCCTGATATGGCTGATTTTCCTTGGTTTTCTGGCTCTCAGCGCTGACTTCTGGGCCTCCGACAAGCCGTTGCTAATGAGGTTGCACGGCCAAACCTACCTGTTAACGAATCTCTTCGACCCGACGTCGCTGTATGCATACGACAATCAAAATTTGGAGGCCGCACTCACTGGCGATGATTGGCTGCTGTTGCCAGCCGTGCCGTGGGGCCCCAACGCCCAGGACAAAACTGATGCACCGCTCTCCCCCCCTTCTGGCGAGCATTGGTTGGGCACCGATGGTGCGCGCCGCGATGTTGCCGCTCGCCTCGTGCATGGCACACGGGTCGCCTTGGGAGTCGGTGGGCTCGCGGTCACGCTGGCGTTGCTGCTGGGACTCACCGTGGGCCTGCTGGCAGCCTATCTTGGTGGTCGTTGGGATAGCGTCCTGACGCGACTGACCGAGGGCGTCATCGCGCTGCCAGCTGTATTCATCATGCTGGCCGTCATGGGAGTTTTGGAGAAAAGCGGCGTGGGTGCATTGATCGTGGTGATCGGTTGCTTGTCGTGGGGACGCATCGCCCGTCTGGTGCGTGCCGAAGCTCGACGCGTGCTGGCCATGGACTACCTAGCAGCTGCGGTGGCGCTAGGGCTGTCCGGACCGCGCATTCTGGTGCGACACGTGCTCCCCAATGTGCTCAGTCCGGTGCTGATTTCGGCGACCTTCATCTTCGCCTCGACGCTCCTGATCGAGGCCTCTCTGTCATTCTTGGGTATGGGCGTTCCGGACCGGGTTGCCAGTTGGGGTGGGTTGCTCCACGGCGCCATGGGGCACTTCTACGCCTGGTGGCTGGTCCTACCTCCAGGTTTCGCGATCTTTGCGACGGTGCTGGCCTTAAGCAGCGTCGGCGAAACCCTGCGCGACGCGTTTGATCCTCGCCTAGAGATCCCCACCTCACGCGGATAAGCGCCACCAGAAGTGTCCGTCATGCAACGGCGCAGCGACCCGAAAGCTACAGACCAAATTCCGGAGCGGCTATCTCAACGTCGTCGATCAGGTTTTCTAGAGTACCCTCAGCATCGATCGACCAGAGGTCCAACGCCGCATCCCCGTCAATGTTGCCAATGGCGACGATGACGAAACCAGTCTTGGTCACGCCTGGCTGGAGATTGCGCGCTTCGAGCAGACGCATCGACTCCTCAAATAAATGCTCAGTCTCTTGAGCACCGTCCCCGCCCATGACATCTCGCGGGCTCATGAAGTAAAGGTAACGGCTGTTGGGTTGCGGCGTAACGCTACATTCGACGAAGCTCTTGCAGTAGCGACCCTGTTGGGCCTTGTACGCCTGCTGCGCCAACGCCAATGCTCGCAAGGTAGCTTTGGCCTCGCTCTGTCGTGATCGAGTTTGGTACTTCATAAAGTTCGGAATTGCGATGGCCGCTAAGATCCCAACGACGTACGCGTTGGTGAGCATATCGCTGCCCCCTAGCGTTGCCCGCGCACGACGACCCGCACGCGAATCTGGAGCCAAGGTCGCGACCTCAAGAAGCGCCTGTTGATAGGCCGCAGCATCCCCCGTTTCGCGCGCCAAGAGCGCCTTCAGATAATGATCACGCGGCGATGCAATCCGGCTGCCGCAACCAGCGAGCAACGCGGCAACAGCCATCAAAGCAATGGGTTTGTTCATAGCGACTAGATCTCCGAGGTGAGAAATTCGAGGGAGAGAAGCGTGCCGTCGAGGTCGGCGACAAACGCCATGTCATAGGTGAGCTGCATCCAGAACGCGCTCACCGCGAAGCTCAGTGGCAAACGATTGCAGAAACGCGCCAACCATGCCGTCTCCGGCTTTTCGGCAAACTCTTTTGTCAACAACGCTTCAAGGGCCGTCGCGTACCAGGCGGCGAAACGCATCCAACCGCCATCGCTGCCTGCGACGGAATAACCGGTAAGCAACGCTGGTGTGTCGATCGCCGTGGCCATCATCGGGGTCACCGGCCCAGCCAATCGCTCGGGACGTTTCCCGGAGGTCGTTGCTAAGCCCTGTAGCTTGGCGACGCGCGCGCGTTGAGCAACCAGCAAAACACTTCGGTTGATACTCACCACCCGCACACCTTCAAGCGCAACATCAGCACGCAGGTGCAAAATCTCGGTGGCTAGCCCTGGAAAACTCTCTCGAAACAAATGTTTGGCGGCCAGCGTCGTATCGGTCTTCTGAGCCATTTCGGTCAACCATGTCGTAAGGGCAGGCACCACCTCGGTCGCGGCTTTGGCGTCTGGGGCTTCCAACGCCACCGCCCAATCGCCT
>JAKLEG010000098.1 GCA_022703175.1 Myxococcota bacterium
ACCAAGACGATATCATCACAGCCCAAGAGACGAGCTTCGGGCCCTTTGCCGAGGCCACGTTTCGGGTCACTCGCGGCAACAGCGACGTCGCGTCCACCCCGGAGTGCCGCGGCGGCGTTTGTGTGGGCGACTGCACCGCTGGGGATTGCTTTTGGAACTTCACCTACGCCACCGGGACCACAACCGAAGAGTTTACCGAAACGCTGCCGCTGCCCGGATTTTGGTTTGCTAGCGAGCCAGCGTTCGCCCAAGCCACCTACGTCACGAAACTTACGGACTACGTAGACGCCACGGGCGCCTGCCCAACCCAAGTGCACTACGGGGTCTTTCGCTACATAAAAACCGGCGATGAGGCCGGGCTCTACCTGCTGGGTTTCGCGTCCGACGTCTCCCAAGCGGACGCGCCCCGCTGCCACTCGTTACTCATCTACAGCGATCCGGACACCGAGGCGCCCAAACCCTTGCCGCTTGTGCGGTATCCGTTAAACCTCGGGGCCGCGTGGAGCACCGAGGTCGCAGCCATTGGCACCCTCACAGGCTACGCACACTACGTCATCCCGCAGAGCTATGAGGCCAAGGTCGACAAGGTTGGCAGCGTGCTTACGCCCTTCTCTGCCGATCTAGAATTCACCCATGTGCTGCGCGTGAACACCAGCATCCATCGACACCACGTGCCGTTCATCCCGGCAGTGTCGTGGCCGGTGGCCGAAGGCTGGTCGCGCCAACAGATGTTCGTGGTCGCCTGCAGCGGCTCCATCGCCGTGCTCTCCTCCTATGAAGATGCAGAAAGCGAGGTGGCTCTCGAATTCCTCGGTGCCAAGGAACTGAAGCGGTTGTCTGTCTTCTGATTAACCCTACGAGCCAATCACCATGCGAGTTCTTCTTGTTGCGATGCTCTTGGGGGTCAGCGGTTGCATGACGTATGCCAGGGGCCCCTTTGCAGGGGAGCCACCAGGTTTCATGTACACCCAGCTGGGCCCCGACCGGGTGCGCTACCTCGACACCGTCGCCACCCGTGACCCCAACCAACCTCCACTGGTTCTCATTCACGGCTTCGGAGCCAACCTGGATGAGTGGGGGAAACTGCTGCCGTTGTTAACCCAACAAGGGTATCGCGTCGTGGCCATCGACCTGCGCGGCCATGGCTACTCCGACCGCCCCGAGGACGGCGACTACTCGATTCCAGCGCAGGCGCAACTGATTTTGCAGCTGCTAGACCAACTCGGCATCGAGCGCTTCGTGCCCGTGGGTCACTCCTGGGGCTCGGCGATCACGCTAGAGCTCGCGCTTAAGGTCCCGACGCGCATCCCCAGGGTGGTGTTGTTCAACGGTATGCTGTTCGAGGAGGCGCTGCCGCTACTGTTCGCCTGGGCCCACGTGCCCGGCGTCGGAGAAACGATCTTCTCGTTGTTCTACACCGAGCGCGTCGACGAAAAGCTCGCATGGAGCATGTTCAGCCCGGAGCTGTATCTCACCGATAAGACGATCGAGAATGCGGAGCGCGCGCAAGCCCGCCCCGGCACCGTGGCCGCCGCACTCGCCACCATCCGGGCGATGGATTTCGCCGCCCAAGAGCCGCAGCATTTCAACATCCAGCAACCCGTGCTGCTGTTGTGGGGCCGCGAGGACCAAGTCACGCCGCTCAAGTACGGCGAGCGCCTGGCGCTGCGCCTGCCGCACGCCCGTTTGGTGGTCGTGCCCCGCTGCGGACACCTACCGATGATTGAGGCGCAGCACCTGGTTGCCGATGAGATGTTCCGCTTTTTGAAGGAGGGCCAATCATGACCCCGATGGTTCTCCTGGCATTTATCTGGCTGCCACACGTGGCGTTGGGCACCGGCTTTACCGACTACGGCAACGACATCCAGGCCTCACCCGAGATTCGCTACGGCATCACCGGCAACTACCGCCTGCGCAGCGAGATCCTCGACAACCTAGATTTGGACCGCGGCCCGACGCCCTCGGGCGAGCTGTTCTTTCCGGTGTCGCAAAGCGAGCCGAATCGCCAAGTGTTCTACTACGCCGATATGCGGCTACGCACTGACCTGTCGTTCTATGCCCCGGGCGGCATGGTGGCAGTCAAAGCGCGCATCGACGTGCTAGACAACCTCGCGGTGGGCAGCTTGGCTGATGATCTGCCTGGCAGCACCCCCACTCAAAATGCGCCCACCACTGCGTTTCGCGTCAAACGTGCCTATGGCGAGCTGGTGACGCCGGTGGGTTACCTGGGTGCCGGTCGCATGGGCGCACACTGGGGCTTGGGGATGATGGTGAATGGCGGCGATTGTGCCGACTGCGACTCCGGCGATGCCGCCGACCGGGTCACCTTTATCGCGCCGCTCTTGGGCCACGTGGTCGGCGCCGCCTACGACTTCTCCGCCACCGGCTATCAAGTCGCCCGTGCCGATGGGGTGCGCGCGGTGGAGATCGAGCCGGCCTCGGCCGTGCGCTCGTTCTCACTGGTACTGCTGCGACACCGGGATGCGGCTGCACACAAGCGACGCAAAGAGGCCGACCGCTGGACCCTCGACTACGGGGTGACCTACGCGCATCGCTCGCAGGAGCGCGATATTCCGGCGGCGTATCTGCCGGTAGCAACACCTGTGGCCATTGACGCGGCGCAGGTGGTGGCGCGCGGGCTCACCGCCAACGTCGCAGATGCCTACGCCCACCTCGACATGCCGTTTGGGCGCATCGATGCTGAGGCCGCCTTGATCACGGCAGAGGTGGACCACACCTCGTTCATGCCGGGCCTGAGTTTCAAGGACAAGGCCTACTCCCGGCAGTTTGGCGCGGCGCTGGAGAGCAACTTCGGCCCGGCGAACCTCTGGTATGCCGTCGGTTTGGATGCCGGTTATGCGAGCGGCGACCCGACCCCGGGGTTTGGCGCACGACCGGCGCTGGCGCGGCTCACGCCTACCGAGCCGGGTGACCTGAATGGCCCACAGGCCACGGTGATGTCGGACCATCGGGTGGATAACTTCCGTTTCCACCGCGACTACCGCATCGACAAGATCTTGTTCCGCGAGATCATTGGCACCGTGACCGACGCGGTCTACCTACGCCCGCATGGTCGCTACCGATTTTTGCAGATCCGCGGCGGCGAAGCGGTGCTGAGCGTCGCGGCGATCGCGTCGTGGGCGAACTTTGCGAGCTCCACCCCAGGCGGCAAAAAGCCGCTCGGCGTCGAATTAGACCCCACCGTGAGTTACCAGTCCGAAGACGGGCTCTTGGCGGCCCTCGACTACGCCGTTTTGTTTCCGTTTGCCGGCCTCGACAACCCCACGATGGGGCTTCACGCACAAACCGCGCAGCTCCTCCGCTTGCGCGTAGGCTTTGGGTACTAACATGCGACATAGCGCTGTAACGTTTTGCTTTGTAACCTTGACGGTGGGCGGTTGCGGTGACAACCAGACGCACAATCCAGGCCTCGAACCCTACGGCAACCCGGCCCCCTTGGTGTCCTGCATCCCAAACCTAGACGGCGTAATCACGGCCGCAGAATCCACCCCCGTGTTGGGCACGCGCGTCGACTTGCGTATCTCGCCCTACGTAGCACCCACCGAGGCTCCCATTCGCACCGTCGACAACCTCGGTTTCGTCGATGGCGACGGGCATCGGGTGTGGGATTGGTCGCAAACTGATGAACAGCCGGAAGACCGCTCGGCCACCCTGCGCGCCGAACCGATTGCCGACAAATGGTTTGCGAGCGCGTTTCCGGAGGCCGGCTTTGTGTCGCCGCTGGATGCCGCAGGCAAACTCTACGGGGTCTATTCGTTTGATGAGTCGGCGCTGAAGCTTTACGGCTCGGCCTCCACCGAAGAGGCCGGCCCCGAAGGCAAGACGCTGTTAGTCTATGACGTGCCGGTGGAGTTGTTCCGCTTCCCACTGCAGGTGGGCAAGAGCTGGTCGCAAAGCGTCAAGGTGGACGCCGGCATTTTTCACAACGCGCCGCTGTTGGAAGACCAGGAATATGAAATTACCGTGGCCAGCGCCGGTGAGCTGCGCCTGCCCGACTTCACCTTTTCCCAAGTGCTACGCGTCAACACCAAGGTCATCACATCGTTTAGGACCGGCACCACCACGAAGATCGGCGTGCGGCAAACGCTGTTCTTGTTCGAATGCTTCGCCACCGACGTGGCCCGCTCGGTGTCGCCACAGTTCTATATCACCGACGAAATGAACACCGATCTCGGCCCCAATTTCACCGTGGCGCAGGAGGTGCGGAGGCTGGCGCCGTTTGAATAGCGGCGAGGTGTGGTGTGGTGTGAAGATGCAGGCAGGTAAAGCCGACCTACGAACAACTACACGTCAGCCCCAACCGCCGCATCAGCAGCGTCGGTATCTTTGCTGCTGCTGGCCAGGCGTCGTTGACGCTGATAGCGCGAGGTGACCTGCCGCACGATCTCCGGGTGGTCGCGGAACAAGAAGCGCGCGGTGCGGCGCACCAGAGTCACGCGTTTGGCCAACAAGGTGAGGACTCGGTCGCGCAACGCCAGGTCCGCTGAGGCGCGCCGGCCCAACACCCGCCCCGACAGCAGCAGTTGCTCGGCCAGGCTATTGGCGGTGGCAATCAGCTCGACGTTGAAGCTCGGCAGTTTTGTAAGCGTTAGCCGCTCATGCTCGGCCAGCACCGCCAAATCAGCCAACAGCTGCGCCAACTCCGCCGGACTGGTCAACGACGCCTCGCGCTGCCGAATCACCTCCCATGCCGAATCTCCAGAGGTGCTCTCGCCGTCATCCAACACGTAGCGGAGGTAGCTCATAAGCGTAGTCGCCACGCTCCGGCATTGCTCCATCAACACCGCTTGCGGGTCATCTTTGGTCGCGAGCACCACCCGTGCATTCAGGGTGTTGGCAGCCATGGCCAAGCTTTTGATTTCGTCGGCAATCGCAAAGGGCATAAACGCCGCCGCTTCAATCAACCCGGGCCGGTCCTCGGCCGGCTGCCAATAGGCCGCCACAAAATCTGCCGCCAAACCGGCCTCGTAAAACAACACCGGCAATGGCATCCCAGGGGTATGCACCGCATTCGCATCCAAGCTGGCGGCTTCAGACGTCCAACGATCGATATGCAACTGTGACATGACACGTTCCTTGCGTTTTGCGGCCCATGGCCGCGTGGTTTGATGTGAACCTCCTTTTCAAGTGTTGTGCCAACCACGGCAAAACGCATAACCCATCGCAATGACTGGTTTTTTCCCATTTTTGATAGGCCTGGCGTGCGTCCCAAAATGAAACAGTGTCGCAAATTGGGACACCGAGTGTGTCATTTTGGGACACGCGCCGTTGCGGGAAGCTCTTCTGGCTTTGCGGGTTTCTCGCAAAAATTAGAGCTGTTCTCGCAAAAATAGAAACCATACCCGCAAGCAGCCCCACCTTCTCGCAGGGGCGGTAAGGGCACAGGGGGTACAGACCGACTACATAGGTAACGAGTAGTCCGACGACATCGGTAACAGTCTGAGCCATCGAACCAGCACCTGCAACGTGCCAGACTCGCAAGCTTGAAACCGCTTGAACGATCGGAGCATAGTCACGGCGTGCGAAACAGAGATGTCGCTGCTTTTATGCAGAGGCCTTCACCTATTACGAGTTGATCATGACGAGAGCGTGGTTGGGCTTTGGCGCCATCGGTTTGCTGAGCGTCGTCGCGTGTACAAAGGAGGATAATGCAAGCTGCGGTGCAGGCAGTCGTTGTGCGATCTGTACACCGGCATGTGACGGCAAACAGTGCGGCGACGATGCCTGCGGCGGTAGCTGTGGTGAGTGCGCCACCGACCAAGGTTGCTCGCCTGCCGGCGTCTGTTTGGGGGCAGGCCCGGGCGACTTGGTGGGTGAATGGGTGTTGTTAAACCAGGTTCATCCACAAGACGGATCCATCACGGGACTGTTGGGCAAGGCCGAGGCCGAGCTGTGGGACTATGAGGCGAAGCCCAAAGACGATCGCGAGGCGTTCATCACTGACGAGGGTGAGCGCTGCACCTGGGAGTATGGCACCACCTATCCGCACTCGTACAGTGGGGGTTACTGGCCGTCGGGGCCGGGCAAGTCAGCAGGCAACCTGACCTTTTCGGTGGCCGATGGGCTCGGGGCGATCGAGCTCGTCGCGTGGGACATAGATGACGGTGGCGCTATCGAATACGGCTGGGCCTACTATCACGACGAAACGCCGCCGGCGCTGCGCGATGGTGCGGCGGTCTATCCAGATTTCTTCGACCCCGCCTACGTCGTCCTCGGCAAGTCGTTCACGGTCACGGCTGAGGGCGGACTCCACGTCGGTGCGCAGACGTTCACCGGCGGGCAGATTCCCAATGCCTTCGTCATTACCGCGCCCGATGTCGAAGGCGGCACCGGCGAAATCTCCGTAGGCGGGAGTTTACTCGTGACCTGGGACCCACCGCAGCCAGAGGCGACGATGGAGATCTTCGTGACAACCCTCGTCGACTACGAGGGCCTGTTGGTCTCGTGCACCGTCAACGACGATGGCCAGGCCACCCTCCCGGCCGATGCAATGGAGGTGCTCGGTGCCGGCTACCCCGGCGACATCGGCGTGCAGCTGCGCCGCAGTGTGTCGCGCCGCATTCAGACCACAACCGTGGAGGGTAACGCAGCCTACATCGACCTTGTGGCGCGTCACGCCCGCTTGGGCGCGTTGCCGTCAACACTTTGAGGCCTCAAGGACCATCGACAGGTTCATAACGACACGACATTTTCGAACGCGCCGCAATCGCGCTCTCGAACCCAACCAGCAATCCTGTCATCCCCACGGCAACGCCTACAGGCCGGCCGCTCCTTGCATAAAGGCCAGAATCGCGTCGCCGGCACCAAGGATGACATGCCCCGCCTCCGGGAGCAGATGCACCTCAGCATGTGGAACGAATCGCGCGAGCCTCGCGGCCGATTCCCTTGAGCGCAACAAGACATCGTGGGCGCCGCCAAAGTACTGCACGGGCATGGTGAGCTGTGCGAGTTGGGCCTCGGTGAATACGGGTACTGGCTCGGTGGTTGGACGAAAGTGCCGGCCCACCAAGCGCCCAAACGCAAGGATCGCCGCCGGCATTTGCAGGTCGCCGTAGACCATGCGGTTGATGCGCTGCAACCCCCAATCCCCCAAGAATAAAAGTGGCACCACCTTCACCAAGAAACTCCAACGTTGCGCGGCCAACCCCGACGGCGCAAGCAACGACAGCGCCGTGACGCGGCCGGGATGACGGGTTGCGAAGTGCAGGCCATAAAAGCCCCCAAGCGACATCCCCACGATACCCGCGCGGGCCACGCCAAGGGTGTCCAGCAGGCTTACCAGCCACAACGATGCCGCCTCGCTGGTCAAGCGCATGCGCCGCGCTTCGCTCAAGCCTGGCTCGCCGGGAATGTCGACCGCGAGCACGCGAAAGACCTGACTCCAAGTCGCAAGCTCCCCAAACCAAGAGGCTGAGTTGCTCGACGAGCCGTGCAAAAGCAGCAACACCGGGGCCGTGGTCGGCCCCGCCTCGTAGAGATGTGTAATGCCGCAACAGGTGGGCACCTCGCGACATCGCAGGGGCACAGGCGCACGCGCCAGGAGGTCGCGGGTGTATGACTGGATGGCTTCGTGCCCCGCGTTGCTTTTAAATACGCCCGCTGTCACGCCCCCCTCCCCTGCTGGATCGCAACCTCCACGAGCTCCAGCACATTGCGCAGAAACGGTGATGTGCCGTACAGGACGAAGCGGGCCTTGCGAACCTCGGGGTGATAGATGAGGTCGTAGCGCGCTGCACCCCAGGCCGGATCCTTGCAGTTCAGCATTGCGATCAGGCTATTCGAAATCCGCGACACCTCCTCGGAGCCCCCCTCCTCCACCTCGATCACGGCCGACACGTGCACACGTTCGGCAAGTGGCACCTCACTCGGCGGCGCTCCGGTGGGCACTACCAACTCCGCATGCGTGTACGCCGCCAACTCGCTTTGGCTGATGCGCCACTCACGACCAATTTTGCGCGCCTTTACCCGCCCTTCACGAATGAAACGGCGCACGGTTTTGGGGTGTAATTCGAGAAGCTTTGCCACCTGCTCCACTGAATACATGACGGCCACCATGACCCTTTATGACTCTTTAGGGAATCTTATGCCACAAAATTACCACAAAGAACAGCACAATGGCATGCTTGGATGGCCTAGGCGGCTGAATCTCCAGGGGCGAGCCTGTCGCGAGCAGAGTTGGTCTTCAGCCCAAGAGGGATTGAGCCGAGGCGGCCACCATCTAGCTCGATGGCATAGCTAACCAAGATGTGACCGATCGTGAGTTCGTGGACGATCCTGCTTTCTGCTTTGGCATAGCGCGGCAATCCGGTGGCCACGGACGCTACTTCTTGGCTAGCTCGTCTTGAATAGCCATCAACACCGGCACAATAAGTTGGTCTTTGGGGCGCCCCGTCGTGCTCTTGATTTCGATCAGCGTTTCTAGGTCCAAGACGACCAAGCGTCGGTTACCATCGTGCATGACAATGGTGTGGCCTAAAAGCTCATCGTAGCCGCGCCCATCGTGCAACACTCCCAGAGGGTCGAGGGGGCCGAGCAGCGTTGAGAGGTTCAACTGACCTACGCTAGCTAATTGCTGCGCATTGGGACGGAGATGGCGGTGTCCGGGTTCGCGGATTTCGGCATCCAGCCGGGCGAGCAACGCAGCCAACCGAGCGACATTCTCGGGGCTGCGTCGATGGACGATATCCAGATCCTGCGTCGTTGTGGGCGCGCCATGCAGGACTGCTGCAACGCCGCCCACCACAATGAACTCGATCTGCGCGTCGGCCAGCGCAGTGAGCAGCGCTTCAAGATCAGCCTCGCGAGGGTGCATGACGGCTGTACCTGTTCAGCGCCTTCAGCGCCTTGGTGGCGGCCCGAGCACGCTGGAGCGGCGACAGTGATAGCGACCACGCAATGAGTGTGCGGTCGACGTCGCGGGAGGCAGCGCGCAGTTCAGCCAGGGTGGCCGACTCTTGTTGTTTTGGAGGTGTGGCCGGAGACTGCGCCATGTCGCTACCATAACGCATAACGTATCGCGGGAACATTGCCACCTATTTGCCGAAGGTGTGACACCCCGAGGTTACACATTGCGCACCGCAAAAATGTTCTCCAATCGGACGACGCCCTGTGTAGGTCGCCGGTTGGCTTGCAGACCAGAAGCACGATGAAACTAACACAGGAGGCAACATGCCATCACCCGCAGATCAACGGCAACGCACCAAAGCCGAAGCCTCAATTCCCAACGTCGATTCAACTTTGCGCCTGTTGACGTTCGCGATGTTCACAAGCCTGGGCCTGAGTGCCTGTGGATCTGGCTCCCTCCATACGGTCACCTGTGGCGAAGGCGAAGTCGAGTGCAGTGGCCGCTGCTGCCGCGTCTGCGTCGAGCACAGTGACTGCAGCGATCTAGGAGAGTATTGCTGCCAGGGGATCTGCGCCTCGATGTGCGCCCCCTGCTCGGTTGGCTCAACGCTCTGCCCAGAGGATTGGCGTTGTCACGATTTGGCCCAAGACGTCGAAGCCTGCGGGGTCTGCGACAATAACTGCTACGACAACTTTGGTCTCAGGGTCGATGACTGCATCGACGGCGAGTGCGGTTGCGCTGCGAACGGCGGCTCGCCCTGCGCGACGGATGAGATATGTTCGGCCACAGGTTGTGAGGTGGCCACCTGCAACGGTAGCACCTGCGTAACGGGATGCTGCGACGGCAACGCCTGCCGCACTCAAGATCTGGGTCGCTGCGGCATAGGGGGTAACGCCTGCACTGATTGCACTGCCTTGTCAGGGCGCGCCGATGTTTGCAACAGCTCGGGCCTGTGTGTCTGTGCGGCAACCGGAACCCTGTGCGATGAGGAGAGCATCTGTGAAACTAGCGGGTGCGAGGCGCGCTCGCAGCCCACGATTGAGTTCGGTGCCATGAGCTACACGGTGGCAGAGGGCGCCACCGTCACAATTGAGATCCTGCGCAAAGGTCCCGTCACGGGTGGCAGCTCCGCCGGCTACGTGGTGTCGGGCGGGACCGCCATTTTGGGTTTGGACTTCACCATGACTGGTCCCAACCCCATCGTCTTCGCCGCCGGCGAAACTCGTGCCACCTTGTCCCTCACCGCCATCGACGGTTACTACTTCGACCCGCCGCCACCACTCACGGTGGCGTTCACTCTGTGGAACATCACCAACGCCACCGCGGGGGCCACGGACACCACCTGGGTGACGCTTGAGGACAACGATCCCTCCCCGTGCGTCCCTGCGTGCTCGGCCAGCGAGCGCTGCGAGCGAGGCCCTGGCTATACCGGCATGCAATGCGTGCCGTTCTGCGACAGCAGCAATTGTTCGAGTGGATGCTGCCAAGGCACGGAGTGCATGAATCCAGCAAGCAACGCGTGCGGGCTTGATGGCGCCACGTGTCTGGACTGCACCACAATGGGAATGCGCGCCGATGTCTGCTCGGCATCGGGCCGCTGTGTGTGCGCGGGCGCGGGCATCTTATGCAACGCCGGCTTCGAGTGCGCCGCCAGCGGCTGCATCGAGGCTGGTCCTCCCACGATTGGCTTCTCCGCAACAACGTACTCGGTGACCGAAGGCAGTCTCTTGTGGGTGCCCATCGTGCATGGGGGCGCCAGCGCTGCCGAGTCCTTTGTCGATTTGGCGGTCACCGGGGGCAACGCGGTGTTGTTGCTCGACTACACCATAGAACCGTTGGGCCGACTGCAATTCGTGGTCGATGAGCTGTCTAAATCCATCGGCGTCGTGGCCGCCGATGACCTCACACCTGAGAGCAACGAGACGCTTCTCTTGACGCTCTCCAATCCCTTCGGCGCAAGCCTCACGACAGCGTCGGCCACCATCACTATCGTCGACAACGATGCAGTGACCTGCACCACCTCGGCGTCGCAAACCAGCGAATGGCCAAATTTCAACGCCCCAGGCAACTGGATCACGACGTCCGTCATTCCCGCGGGTGGGAGCATCGCGGAGGGGTTCACCCCCGATGTCGTCGTGTTCCCGTATGGCGGCCGGATCAAAGCAGGGCCGCCAGCCTATGATTGGCGCTCCGTGGCGGTTAGCCGTTGTCCCGGCGACTTTGCCACGACCCTACCCGTGGGCTGTCGTGACGAACGCAGCTCCGAAAATACTGTCATCTTCTATTCGCGCGCGCCCACGCTGACCGAGTACCTCGTCGCGAACAGCCAGCGCTTCTGTCTGTTGGCGCCCGGCGAGCATTACTACTTCAACATTCGTTTTGTCGATGCTGGAGCCAGCGGCGCGACGACCATTCTCACCTACGGAAACTAAGGAATTAGGGGCTCGGTTCCCAATCGGGAGCAACCTGAACGTCGAACGGCAGCTGAACGGTCGCACACGGAATCGCAAATGCTGCCGACCGAATTGCGCCCGCAAACAGGCAACGATTGGCCTCCCGCTCACCACGCATTTCATTGAGCCAATCGACATCCACTTGGTACACGAGACGAAGTTGGAGAGGCACCACGGCCGATAGCAGCTGCCATCCCTTACCTACCCACGGCAAAGCCTACAGATCGGCCGTTCCCGGCATAAAGGCCAGAATCGCGTCGCCGACACCAAGGATGACATGCCCCGCCTCCGGGAGCAGAGACACCTCAGCATGTGGAACGAATCGCGCTACCGTCCAGTCTCGGCCGACCTCTCACCGAAGAGCATGCGGGGGGGCATCTTGGCGGCGGCGGGGCCCAAGCTCCAGGCGGCGAGGGCAACCAGCGCGAGGAAGCCTGCGAGCATGGCGAGCTCGGTGGCAGAGGTCTTTTGGATCTCGTGACGGGTCTTGGTTTCGCACACCTCGCCCGGACAGAGCGTCGGGGATTCGCGGTAGATGAGCTTATAGAACTTGCACCCCAAACAGATGCCGAACGCCGCCTCAAAGAACAAGAAGATGAGGCAGATGAGGCAGATGATGCCGGTGATAGGCCCGTAGGTGTTCGCAATCACCATGAGCGCGAGCATCACACCCGACAGCATAACGCCGATCACCCAGGCGAGCCGTTTGGGCTTGGCGGCCACGTACTCCGGCGTCTGATTGGCAACGATCAACCGCGCCGCGATGAGGGTGGGAGCGTAGCGGGGGTTTATGAACACCCGCACCAGGAAATCGGCAAAGAACACCGGGATCACGAACTTGATCGGCACAAAGTTGGCCGCGAACAAGATGAACATCAGCGACAGGAACGTCGCCAAGAAGAGCATTCCTGCGGCCGCGCGGACCTCCCGCTCGTTGAGCACCGGCACCGCAAAACCGTCCACAACTTCGCCAAACTGAAAATGGCGCTTCGCCATGTGTGTACCTCGCAAACCCTGCTCGGGTGCAAATTTTAGCATGGGGGGGGGTTGAATCTGCTCAGTCGCGAGCTGGCGTCAAGTACCAGCAAGCCGAACCCCCGGCATGCAAACCGCAAACGCATAAGAGGCATTCGGCCTAACACGGACGTCCGTGATGAGCCGCCATCACGGCTGATTTTGGCACGCCGCCGCAGCCTGCGCGACGCACAGGGTGCTCAAGGGGGTGCCGCTCAGGCGTGCCTCCATGAAATCGAACGCCTGATCGATGGACCAAAAGAAGGCCTCGCCGTGACCTGCGCCGGTGCACTCCAGCATCTCCAGGCGCTCGCCCTGACCGCACAAAATGGCGAACGACTCGCGCTCGACTCCGGGGTCCACCAGGTCGTCCAGCTCGCCCAAAATCATCAGACTCGGCACATCATTCTGCCGCGGAATGTCGGTGGTGGGCAGGCTGTTTTGCTCGGCCATACAGTACCAAGGCTGCAACGTGTCGAAGCTGTAGCTTGCCACCGCGCTCAATAACCCATCGGTAAACAGTTGATCCAACGCCGACACACCGTCCAACACATCGGGGGAACAGCTGGCCAACAGCGCTGGCTGCACCGTGGTGTCAAAAGGCGGCTTGAACACCGGACTTAAGCCAGTGGTTAGCGGGCCGTACCACTGTTCGGCCGCAGCCATGAACCCCACGGTGTTGGCGGACGCCTTGCGAATCGTGGTGAGCGCGAGCGTGGTATGCGCCATTAGGTTGGTGGGCGGCACACTCCAAACGCTACCGGCAATCGTATACTCGGGGGCGTAATGCGGCGCGTAGCGCACCGTGAAGGCTGCGGCATGGCCGCCTTGCGAGGCGCCCCAGACGAGCACCGGCTGGCCTTGGGTCACCTGCCCGGTGACACCCTCCACCACCTTGAGGCCAGCACGTACCGCGTCCCAACTGGCGATCGCCGTGGGTTCGCCGACCAAATACGGGTGCAGCTCCGGAGACGGCGCACCGAGCGACTTCATGCCGAGGTAATCGGGCATCACCACCACGTAGCCCCACGAGGCGAACAGCCCGGCCAACACAGCGTTGAAGTAGTTGCCAGATCCGTCGTCCTCGATATTGCGAGATGGCGCACAGACATCGGCAAAACCGCAGGTGCCGTGCAAAAACAACAACACCGGGAACGACGCTGGTCCGGCGTCGGTGGGAAACAACACCATGCCGGTGGCATCGATGAGCGCGCCGCGGTCTTGGGTTTGGTAACGGATCCGATGCAACTCGACATCGTGAGCGGGCGCACGGGAATACATGATGCCGGTTTCATAATAGATGTAGCTCTGCGCCGCCTTCACTTGCAGCTCGGACCATTGGTAGATCGTTTGGTCCTCAAGCACCGCCCCCACCGCGGAGCTCGGGAGCCATTGGTATTGCGCCATGCCGCAGGTGGCGCGCGAGGCATCCCCCAAATCGGTGTCGGCGGCCGCGGCCTCATCGCCCACATCCAGATCCCCTGCCGTCATCGGATCGCCTGCAACAGTGTCGGCCTGGGTCAGGTTGTTGGCCCGCCCGCGACTGCCATCCCCGGCACTCTGACAAGCCGCGAGACTCCCAAGGAGCAATCCACCCCAGGCGATGTGAACCGACGTGCGTGCGACGATGCGTAGTGCCATAAGAACTCCCCCGCATGCCCCAAACGAGCGGCCTGGGCGCAGCCAATACGGCCTCCCCTAGTGCGCAGAGCCGCGATCGTCAACAAGAAACGTCGAAGAATCGCGCACATGCTACGTGCCCCACGACCGTGTCTGGATGGACGGTGGCACCATGCGACGCGTTGCAGCAAAACCTATGAAACGCGCAACACCGTCGCGGCCGCGTCGATACCTCT
>JAKLEG010000099.1 GCA_022703175.1 Myxococcota bacterium
GGCCGATTTTCGTAGCCGAGAATTGGGCTTTGTTTTTCAGTTTCATCACCTGTTGCCTGAGTTTTCGGCGCTCGAAAACGTCATGATGCCGGCGCTCATCCGCCGCATGGCGCGCGGCGAAGCCGAAGCTCTCGCGACCAAAGTCCTCGACGAGGTGGGGTTGTCCCAGCGCTTGTCACATCGCCCCGGAGAGCTCTCCGGGGGTGAACAACAACGCGTGGCGCTGGCACGCGCGCTCGTCCTAGATCCACCGCTGCTCCTGGCCGACGAGGTCACAGGCAACCTGGATGAGAAGACCGGCGAAGAGATCCACTCGTTGCTTTTTGCGCTCAACGCCCAACGGGGCATCACGCTCGTAGTCGTCACTCACAACATGTCGCTCGCCAACCGCATGCCGCGACGTCTGTTGATCGAGGGTGGCAAGGTGAAGGAGCGTTCATGATGCGCTCGCAGTTCTTGAGGCTTGTGTTGCCGTTGATGGTCCTGGCCGTGCCGCTTTGGGCCCAGGCCGAGGACTCCGCCCCCGGCGTTGCCCACGTGGCCGGTATCCGCTTCGAAGGCCTAAAACGCGTCGAGGAAGAGGCCGCCCTCAGCAAGGTGACGCTTAAGGCGGGCGACGTTTACACTCCCAAAACCGCCACAGAGCTGTTGCGCAAGGTATGGGAGAGTGAACTGTTTCGCGACGTTCGTATCGAACAGGAACAGGTCGGACAGGACGTGCGTCTCGTGGTCGTGGTGGTTGAGAAGCCATCGATCAAAGAGATCAAGTACGAAGGGCGCGATGACCTCTCGGAAGAGGACGTCAAGGGCGTTGTCGACGTCAAGCCGTTCACCATCCTGAAGGTCGACGAGCTCAAGCGCAACGCCGAGAAGATCCACGACCTGTATGTCGAAAAGGGTCACTACTTAGCTGCCGTCGACTATCGTGTCGACCCGATCTCTGGCAACGACACCGAAGTGAATGTCGTCTTTGTTATTCAAGAGAACGCCAAAGTAATGGTCAGGCAGCTCACCTTCGTGGGCAACAAGCACATCCGCTCCGAACAACTCAAAGAGGTGCTGCAGACCCGCGAAGGCGGCGAGCTGTCGTTCCTGACGCAGGCCGGCACGTACAAAGAGGAGTTCTTCCAAACCGATCTCTTTCGCATCCAGGCGCTCTATTATGACCATGGCTATGTGAACGTGAAGGTCGGACAACCCACCGCGACCATCTCGGCCGACCGTCGCTACATCTTCCTGTCAGTGCCCATCGAAGAAGGGGAGCGCTTCGACTTCGGCGCGATCAAATTTTCCGGTGAAGTCACGTTGCGCGACAAAGACGGCAAAGAAAAAATCAGCGAAGAGAAACTGCGCAAGCGCCTGAACATCAGTGAGGGCGATGGCTTCAACCGCACCAAACTATTTGAGGATATTCAGGAACTTACCGACATTTACAAAGACGAAGGGTACGCCTACGCCAACGTGACGCCGAACTCCTCGGTGCGCGGTGACGTCAAGCGCGTGGACCTAGACCTCGAAGTCGAGCGCGGCGACATTGTCTACTTCGAACGCATCGAGGTGGTGGGCAACACGCGCACCCGCGACAAAGTCATTCGCCGGGAGCTGCGCATCGCCGAAGGGGAGCGCTACAGCGCCTCCAAGCTGAACGAGTCGCGCGCTCGCGTCTACCAGCTGGGTTTCTTTGAAACCGTCAACCTGTCGACAAGCCGCGGCACCAAACCCAACCAAATGAACGTCACCGTGGAGATCAAAGAGAAATCCACCGGTACCTTCCAGATTGGCGCGGGTTTCTCCAGCGTCGAAAGCTTCATCGCCACGGCGCAGATCGCCCAAAACAACTTCCTCGGTAACGGCCAACTGTTATCGGTGTCGGCGCAACTGTCGTTCGGCGACTATGCACGGCAGTTGGCGACCTTTCAGTTCTATGAGCCCTACTTCTTTGATACCGAGTGGTCGTTCGGCCTGAATGCCTATATCACCCAGCGCTACTATCGAGAGTTCCAGCGCAATGCCAACGGTCTGTCACCCAGCTTTGGCTATCCGATCACGCCGGACATCCGCGTCAACGCGGGCTACACGCTTGAATACATCGAGATCGAAACGGCCTCGTCGACAGCCCCTCTTGCCGACCTCACCCGCGGCAACGGGCGCAATTCCTCAGTGAACGCCAGTATCTCGTATGACACACGCGACAACCGCTTGTTCCCGTCCAAGGGACAGTACCACCTCCTCTCCGCGGAGGTCTCCGACCGCACGTTAGGAGCCGAGCAAGGGTTGGAGCACCGGCGCTTCCAGCTCTACCTGCGCTACTATCACCCGCTGCCGTTGTCGTTGGTGTTGAAATTGAATGCCGAGCTTGGCCTGGTTGTGGCGCGGGGCAACGAGCGCGTGGCCATTGCCGAGCGGTTCTTCCCGGGCGGCATCTACTCGGTGCGGGGTTTCGAGCCCCGAGCACTGGGCCCTACGCAACGCATCGCCGGCAGCCGCGACCCACTGTCGGGCAGTTCTGAGTTCGTTATCGGCGGCAACAAGCAAGCCATCTTCAACATGGAAATCGAGTTCCCGATCATCGAACAGGCTGGCATCAAGGGCGTGGTTTTTGCGGACGCCGGCAACGCCTACGATGATTCTGAGGGCTTTTTCTATCTAGGGACCCCTGAGGACCAACGGCCACGGGCATATCGTCTCAACTCGACCGAAGGGATCACGCCGCCGCTCGGGTTGTACTACTCCTGCGGCTTCGGCTTCCGCTGGTTCAGCCCGATTGGACCGTTGCGCTTCGAGTGGGGTATCCCGCTCACCAAAAAGAGCCCCACCGACCGCAGCCTGATCTTCGAGTTCACGATTGGCAACTTCTTCTAGAACACGCTGAACGATTGGTCGAACGCGATATACACCGCGATGGGGATACGATCCTGTTCATCCGCGCAGCGGTTGAGGGGTACGCCCATGTCGACAGCAAACTCGGCGGGCGACACGCCAAAGACGTCGACAATCCAACGCAGGCCGTAGCCCACGTCGTAGAACATCGATTGTTCACACCCAAGACGTTTAACTGGCAAGTAGACGGCGTCGGCGAACAGTGCGCCCTCAAAACGGCTCCAGGTGGCCAAGCCCCAGAAGTCGGTGTCGGCGTGCGCATCCAACACATGCCGGTACTCGCCGCTGGCCACCACCCGTCGTGTGCTCTTGGCCTCGTCTCGTTCGTAGCCCCGCGCGGCTCGATAGCGATCCCCCAACCGCAGGCCGTTCTGTGCTGGGGCATCTCCCCACGTAAAGTCGGCGCGCAGTCGGCCGACGAGCGCTTGATGCAACGTCAGCGGCAGAATTCCCAAGCCCGAAACCCCCGCCTGTGCGAACGAATGCCGCGTTCCATCTCGGTCTTGCCCCAACCCCCAGGCGAGCCGCGCCGAGTAGCCGTGCCCCGAAAATGACCAATACGGGCTCTGACGGTCGTCGTAGCGATAAAAGAGCTGTGTGCTGAGCTGATCACCTGGCACCGCGCCGTCCCGGTCGGCCCGCAAACGCTCGTAAGCCAACGACAACCCCAACCGCTCGGCCAGCACCAACGGCGTCACCGGTTGGCCAAACCCAACCGACAGGGTCGATGCCAGCCCCGTGCTGGAGGGGCTGTAAAGCATAAAGAAATCAGCACGATAGCGCAGGTCGTGAATCCGCCGCAGCGAGAAGTCGGCGGCCGCAGTGAACTCGCGATTGGTGACGGCAATCAGGCTGGTGATGTTGTTCAACAAAAATCGCCAACGCTGCGGTTCGCGATTGTCGAAGCGAGGTCCGATGCCCTCCAGAGCCAGGAGCTCAACCACACGCCCGTGCGGATCGAGTTCCACCACGCGCAAAGGCCCCGGCACAGCCAAGGTCACGTCACCAGGCCCCAGCCGCGTGACTTCATGC
The DNA here is from genome assembly GCA_022703175.1 of Myxococcota bacterium. Lineage (GTDB taxonomy): Bacteria > Myxococcota > XYA12-FULL-58-9 > XYA12-FULL-58-9 > XYA12-FULL-58-9 > JACRCV01. The sequence goes on from JAKLEG010000099.1 coordinate 3,913, forward strand.
CGCTGCCCGTTGACGTCGGTGGCGGCAACGGTGATGGGCTCCTCGGGAATCGCGCCGTTGGCGTCGACAGCGATCGTCACCGTGGTCTTGGAGGCGCCTGACGTCACGTTTGCCAGACGGTAATTTAGACGCGGGTAGGGGCCGAGCCAGGGCGTAAGCACGGCATCCACGTCGACCGACAACTGCCTGGCCAGCACACGCCACGGCGATTCGCCAAGTCGGGGGGATAACGCCAAGGCCGCGTACGTGCGAGCCGCACCGTAGCGGTCGACGAGCTTCTCGACCAGAAGTTTGCCCCGTGGTTGAGCATGATAGAAGTCGTCCAGTCGCCAACGACGCTTGGGCGATTCGTCGACCGCCTCAAAGTAGCTGGTCACAAAGCTGACCTGGGGCGCGAAGATCAACGTATCGATCTCCGGGATCACCGCAAAACTCTCAAGCAAGTCGGGCGCGAACTCCTTGCCGCCGTAGAGTTCAAGGGTAAGCGGGTCGAGCAGCGCGGTTGCAAGGGCGTCGGCACACAGCTCCGGAGAAAACGGCTCGGCGTGCTGAGCACAAAAGGGCAGGGCCCGCGCCGCAAGCTGCGCACGCCAAATCGACAATCGATGAAACTTCAAGAACCGCTCGAATCCGAGGACGGCAAACGCTCGATCGGAGACGGCAAAGCCACCGTCAAAGGCCTCCACAAGATGCTCGCGCAAGGGCGCGATGACCACGCGCAACGGCAGCCTGTCGGCCACAAGGTTAGCGGCCACCGCTGCCGCCTCCCCAGTCGTCAACGTATCCTGCAACTCTTGAAATGCGGCGACAGGCGCAGGTGCCAACACCATCGCCGAATCCAGGATCCGAACGAAGGGCGTGGGCGACAGAAAAATCGGCAGGTAACGTCCCCAATAGGTTCCGCGCACCACCCGTACAGAGCGCTGCCCCAGCGGCTGGGCACCAACAAAACCGGCGAGCCCGGGCGAAACGCGTACGTCATAGTCAATAGGGCAGGGTCGAATGTCCTCACCATCACCAAACGCGGGATGCCAACCGCCCAACAAGTAGAGAGCGTCGCGTGTTTTGCCAAAGGTACCGTTGCGACGCGGCACGCGCGTACGAAACCCAACACGGATGTCCGCACCGACACCCGAGGTTGGCAACGGCTGCCATACCGCGGCCGTTGAAATCACCTGCCCGTCCACAGCAATCTCGATCCCAGCGGGGTCAAAGCCATCCGGATAAAACCAGGCGGCGTTGAGATCATCAATTCCATCGGGCGTCACAAAGAGATTGGGGTACAGCGCCACGTGCGGTGCCTTGCGTGCATTGATGCACGTGGCTTCACCCACCACCGTACGGCCATCGCTGCCAACCTCGGCCACCAGCCGGACCCGTTCGCAAACGGCCTCGGGAGCCGCCGGCAGCCAAACCATGGCGAGCCACAACATCACGAGCAGAACCTCACCATGACCCGCCCACCGTCAACAGGCTCGATAAGACCCGCAAGGTACGACAAACACACCGCTTCGCGATTGACACCAAGAGAGATGTGACCGACATAAACCACAACAAAAAACGCCCTCGTCGCTCGTGCAAAACCCCACGACGAATCGTTGGGTTTCCCCCAAAGACCGGGGTAGCATAGCGCCGGAGTTCGTACCATGGGACTAACGATCTATCTTGCCACGAGCGATGCCGACTACAGCGTACCGTTGCGCAACGCGCTGACCGCGCTGGCACTGCCGTTTGCCCAAGATCCTGCCAATGAGCAGCTCTTGGTGGCCTGCGTCGTCGCTGACAATCCTTGGGAACATGCCCAAGCCCTGCGCGGCGCCAACATAGGCGCTGTGGTGGTCTTTTGCACCGGGCCCATCCCGGAGCCTCCCGTTGAAGTGACGGCAGACGTCACGGTTCACACGTGGTCGGACGCCGCCACCGCCGCCAGCTACGTGGCCCAGCTCATCGCCGCCGGCCCTGGAGTGGCCACGCCTCTCATGTCGACACGGACCCCCGTTCCGCCACCACCGGGCTTCACGCCCGCAGGCACCCCCAACGCGGGCCTGGAGGAGCCCGAATTGCTGGACGACGCTGCCCTGGTGAATGCCGACGAACCTGAGTTCAGCGACGATGCTTCGCCTCTCGATGCCAACGCACCGCCGCCACCGCCGCCAGCGCGTGTGCTCGCGCCGACGCTCGATTCGATCACCCCGGAGGACTGGGAGTTCATCAAGCGTGTTTTCAACCAGGTGCGCGATGTGGATTTCCGTGCGCCGCCGCCACCACCGCCTCGCAAGGCCTTGTCGGGCTTGGACAAAAAGATGCAGTTCTTGCGCGACAAGACCCGCGAGCTGGAACGCGATCTTGCGCGTGTTGGGTTTGTTTGGCGCACCAAGCAACAGCAGGTCGACGCCGTCGACCAGACGATCGCTGCCAAAGAAGCCGAGCGCGCCACCGCAGTGCAACGCTACGAGCAAATCAAAGACCAGGCCACCCGAGCGTCGGCACAAGCACGTACCGAGGCCGCGCAACAGGCCGCGCGGATTCAAGATTTAGAGGCGACCGCCAACGGTCTCGAAGGGCAGCTGAACAAGCTCAAGCGCGAAAGCGAGCAGACCATTAGCTCGCTGACAGCGCGCCTCACCAAAGAAGAGCAAGAGAAGGTGGCGCTCATCGCCGAGTTCCGCTCAAAAATCGAAGCCGCACAGGCGGCGTTCACCCAACTGCGTGATGGTTCGGCACGCACCATTGGCGAGCTAGAAACCAAGGTTGGCACGCTCGATCAGGCGTTGGTGGACTCGCAGGCATCCGTGGCCGCGCGGGACATGACGCTGGACGAACAGAGCCGCACGCTCGCCGAACGCGACCACGCGCTGCAAGCGCTGAACAATGAGATCGCCGCTGTGCGCGCCGAGTTCGAAATCAAGGTGGCCCACCTTGAGGCTGAGCTGATGTCCGTCAAGGACTCCCGCGAGAAGCTGGCCGAACGCTTGGGTGATCGTGAGCGCACCTTGAGCGCCATCACCGAGGAAATGGGACGCACCGGCTCCGAACATGGCGAGCGGGTCAACGAGTTGAAGCAAACCATCAGGGATCGCGATGCACGGATCCAGGGTCTCGAATCTGAGATCGCGAGTGCCCGTAATGAGTTTCAGCAATTGGCCCAAGAGTTTGGCCGCCACCGTGATGATGCCGGACGCATTACTGAGGAGCTTGGGCAAGCAGTGGCAGACGCCCGCGCCGACGCGCGTACCTGCAAAGAGCGCCACACCGAATTGGAACGCCTGCTGAACGAAAAAGAACAAGCGTTGGCTGCTGCCACCGCTGCGCTCACGGCGGCCCAAGAAGATGCCCGACTGGCGAAACAAGATCTCACCGAGACCGGTAAGCGCCTGGCAGAGCTCCAGCAAGGGCAGGTCTAGGAGACGGGCAGGCCTTCGGGCAACGGCACCACCATCGCCTGTTTCACCGCCTCGGCCAACGCCAAGGCTCGCAAACCGGCAGCACCATCGACGCGCGGTGCCCGGTGGTCGATAATCGCCTGCAGGAAATCGTGATCTTGGAGGGCCAAGGCATCGCCGGGGGGCACGTCGACCGGTTCTCCAGCGATTTGGGGCCATGGACTGCCGTTGGCGGGCATCCGCCGAACGCTCTTCACCTCGCGTTTGGCACAATCAATTGAGACGTAGCGCTCCACGGTAAACAACCGCAACTTGCGAGAGGGTTCCAGGGACGCACGTCCGGCGGACAGTTGCGCCACTGCGCCATCGGCAAATTGCAGCCGGGCCGCGGCCATGTCCGTCGCTTGGGTGATAATAGGCACGCCAATGGCGCGCGCTTCCACCAGCGGGCTCGCAATCAACGTCGCGACGATGTCCAAGTCATGGATCATCAAGTCGAGGACCACATCCACGTCAGTCGAGCGGCCACTAAACGGCCCCAGGCGTTCGGCAATGATGTAGCGGGGTCGATCGGCAATTTGCAGGGCCGCTGCGATGGCTGGGTTGAAACGCTCGGTGTGCCCCACCTGAAGCATGACCTGCCGTTCCTTAGCCAACGCGATCAATCGCTCAGCCTCGGCCACCGTCGCCGTGATGGGCTTTTCGATGAGCAGGTGGCAACCCATGGCCATGGCTTCTTCAGCCAGTTGCGCATGATGGAGCGTAGGCGCGGCGATCACCACCGCATCCACTTGGCCTTTGAACGCAGCGAGCTCGGCTGCCGCCCGAATCTCATGTGTTTGCGCTGCTTTGTCGCGCTTGGCGGCATCAATGTCGACCACGCCCAGAAGCGTTGCGAGCGGGTCGGCGGCCATCTTTTGGAGATGGTAGGTGCCGAGATGGCCTGCCCCCACGACGACCACACGGACCTTGGACATGAAGCTACTCCTCCGTTGGCAGATCAGCGACACGCGGCCCGCGGCGCGCCGAACAGACGCCCCGTTTTGCTGAACGCCGAACAAACGCCAGAATCTCATCGATCTCAGGCGCCTTGCCAGCATATTCGCGTTCGGTCACTTCGAAGGCCTGCTTGCGCGGCAGGTCACTTAGGAACAGGCTCCTGAAGGCGCTGCGTACCATATGGATCTTGTCGCGGCTCCAGCCGGCTCGACGCAAGCCAATGATATTCAATCCTGCCAGCTGCGCGCGATTGCCCACCGCGGTACACATCGGCGGCACGTTCTGCGACACCATCGAGCCGCCGCCAATGAACGCCGCACGTCCCAACTCGCAGAACTGGTGTACGCCCGAAAGCCCACCCAAAATTGCGTAGTCGTTGACGGTCACGTGGCCGGCCAAACCAACGCCGTTGCCGACGATGACATGACTCCCCACAGTGCAGTCGTGGGCCACGTGGGAGTAGGCCATGAACAGGCAGTGGCTGCCGACCTTCACTTCCATATGCCCGTGCGCCGTGCCGATATTCATCGTCACGCTTTCACGGATGACATTGTTGTCACCAATGGTAAGACGCGCTCGCTCGCCCTTGAACTTTAGGTCTTGGGGCGGTCCGCCAAGCGCCGCGAACGGGTGCACGACATTGCCGCTACCAAGCGTCGTGTCCGCAGTGACGTGTACGTGCGACACCAGCCGCGTTCCAGCGCCGATACGGACATACGGGCCGATAACGCAGTAGGGCCCAATGTCCGCGCTGGCATCGATGTCGGCGCCTTTATCAACAAGGGCAGTAGGGTGAATCGCCATGATGCTACTTGCTCTCCTTCGACTTCTCGTAATCTCGTTCGAGCGCCACCAGACGCTCGTCCATGTCGCGCACACGGCGACGAAGTTCGGGGACGTGGTGCTGCGCCATCGTCACCTTCAACCATTGCTTATGCGGCAACACCGGTGCTCCCGAATAGATGCCGGGCGCATCGATTGCCCCCGACACCCCGGAACGGGCTCCCAGCATCACGTCACTTGAAACCTTGATATGCCCGACAATGCCACCTTGGGCACCCACCACCACGCGGTCACCCAGCGTGGCGCTGCCGGCAATGCCTGTTTGGCTCACGATGACACAGTCACGTCCCAACACGACGTTATGGGCAATCTGCACCAAGTTGTCGATCTTGGAGCCTGCCCCAATGAGCGTGACGCCAAACGCGGCCCGGTCGATGGTCGTGTTAGCGCCGATCTCGGCATCCTCCTCAACCACCACCACACCTATTTGGGGGATCTTGTGGCGACGCCCGTGGGCGTCCACCGCGTAGCCAAAGCCATCGCTGCCGACCACGGCCCCCGCCTGGAGGATGACGCGCGCGCGCAGCTCACATTGAGCCAAGAGCTTCGCCCCCGCATGCATCACGACATGCTCACCCACCTTGGCATCGGGGCCAACGTAGGCTTGAGGTCCGATCACACTGTGGGCCCCCACCACGGCCCGAGCATCAATCACCGCCCCCATTCGCACCGTCGCCGTGGCGGCGATGGTGGCCGTGGGGTGCACCACTGCGCCTGGCTCAACACCGGCAGGGTAGGTGGGCGCAGGATGCAATGTTTGGGCGACGTGCGCCATTGCGAGATAGGGGTCTTTACAGACGATCAGCGTGGTGTGCGTAAAGTCCGCAGCCACGTCTGGCACGAGCACGGCACCGGCCTTGGTGCTCTCAAACTGGGCGCGGTACTTCACGTTGGCCAAAAAGCTAATCTGCTCTGGCCCGGCGGTCACAAGGTCAGCCACGCCGCGTATCGCACGCGTAGCGTCACCTACGACCCGGCCGCCCACGAGCGCCGCGAGAGCGCCTACCGTCTGCATTGCTACTTCTTGCCGTATTGACGGTTGTACTCTTTCACCACGTCCGCCGTGATGTCTTGATGGCGCTTGTAATACAACACGGTGTCGCTGATGTTCAAAATCATCTGATAGCCATCACGATCGCCGATCTTCTCGATCACGGTCTTGAGCTTTTGAGCGATCTCCTGCGTGATCTTGCCCTCAGCGTCCATCAACTCGCGTTGAGCCTTGGCGTAGGTTTGCTGGATATCGACGAAATCCTTCTCCAGCTCCTCGCGCTTGGCCTGACGCGCGTCGTCTTTCATCATCGCCTTCTTCTTCTCGAAATCCTCTTGCTTGGCCTTAAAGCCTTGTTGCAACTCGTCCAGCTTCTTTTGCTTCACATCGAAGTCAGCCTTCAGCTTGGCCTTCGCCGCTTTGCCATCCTCAACATCATTCAGAGCCTGCGCCATATCGACGTAGGCAACCTTCAGATCAGCGGCATTCGCAATCGACAACTGGCTCATCAACAAAGCCGGGGCCATCCACACGGCAAGACGCATCGCGAGTATCCTTTCGTATCTGTTCCCTGCTCGGCCGAGGCGCGACAGGGGCACCCTCCATCGGGTCCGCGCGCGTGTATCACACTGCGACAGGCCGAAACAACCATGGTCGGTTAAGTTCACGAACTGAACAACACAGTTCCTGCCAAGGTGGCCAACAGTGTATAGCTTGGCATTGTGGCTGCACACGAAACTCTAGGCTTGCTGCTGGTTCGGGATGGTGTCATCTCCCGCCCACAGCTCTACGACGCCCTGCGCCTACAACGGCAGAACAACCGTTTGCTCGGTACCTGCCTGTTGGCGTTGGGCTATCTCCAACCGCAAACGCTGCTGCAAATCCTGGCTCGGCAGCTGTCCATCCCGGCTTTGCCACCGGGCACTCTCGGGCGCGCGTCGCCGATGGCGGTCGCACGGGTCCCGGCTGAGATGGCGGTGCGCTTGCGCATTGTGCCATTTTCATGGGACGGCGAGATGCTCGGGGTGGCCGTGGCCGATGGGCGTGCGCTGAACTACCTGCATGAGGTTGCAGTCCAAGCCCAGGCCGCCGTTGGGGCGTACGTCGCGCTGGAGATGGAAATCGAGGCCGTGTTGCGCACGGTGTACCCCGAGGCCTCGCTACTGCGCGAGGCCCGCGACGCCACCCAAACCAGCGGCGTTGAGCTTAACGGTCGACCCCGCCCCGTGCGGGCCGAACCCCAACACGAGATCCCCACGCGCAATTTTGGCGCGGCCTTGGGCCTTGAGGAGCAACCGCCGGGCCGACCCGCAGCATCGGTTATTCAAGGTGCTCCCCCTCGGGCGCCCATCCATGCGCCGCCACCACCTGCCAAGCCACCTACGGCTCCCGTGGCTCCGGCCGAGCGCGCCATTGTCCGCGATGGCTTTTACGACGCCGTGGAAAACATCTATCAAGCTGCCAACCCCCATGAGGTTGGCGTGCTAATGGGGCAGGCGTTACTGAACTATTTCTCGAAGGTACTCATCCTGGACGTCAACAGCGATTGCCTCGAAGTATGCGGGTTCGGCGGTATGGCCACACCACCGCCCGCAAGCATCCCGCTCACACACGTCCCCAAAATTGCCGCCACCTTGAACAAGCGCGCGATCGCCTATGGGCCAGCCGAAAGCGACAACCGCACCACAGAGTTCTACAGTCAATTCAAGCTGCCAGCCGCGGCGACCTCCTTGATCGCCCCCGTCGTGGACGGTGGCAAAGTGGAGCTGCTCGTATACGCCGACAACGGTGCGGTCGCAGAGCTGTACGAGGACCTCCACGATGTCGAGCTCTTATTCAAAGAGGCCGAAACGGCGCTGCCAATCATCCGCGGCGGCTAGCTGGCGCTAACGGTGCCGACCGCGCTTGCCTTTGCGCTTGGCTTTGGCAGGAGCCGCAGGCTCAGGCGCCGCCGGGGAACCCGCCTTATCGATAGCGCTCTGCAGTTCGTCGGCTTTGTCGCCATCCAGGTACTTGAGCACGTCGTAGGCCCGCGCTGCCGCTTCGAGCTCGTTGGCTTTCACGTAGGTGAGCCCCACTTTAAGGGCAGCCTCGGCGTTGTTCGGCTCGATCTCAAGGGCGCGCCGAAAGGCCTTGAGCGCACGCGCTCCGTCTGCGTGGTCAGCAAACCAGTCGCCCGCCTTGAGTTGTACCCGCGCATCGTCAGGCAGCGCTTGAGCTGCCGCTGCAAGCACCTTACCGAGCCGCTCCTTGTTGGCTTTAGAGCGTTCCAGAAGCTCCAACAACGGTGCGTAAGCCTGTTGTTGAGGCGACTCCAGCGTGGTGGCGCGCTGCAGCGCCTCAATCGCTTGCGCCTCCAAGCGAAAATCACGGTAGGTAAGGCCGAGCTCCAATTGCACTTTGGCGCTCTTCGGTAACAGGCGCGCCGCACCCTTCAACAGCTCGATCGCCTCTTCAAATCGTTGTTGGCCGCGGTAGATCCGCGCCATTCCACAGGCGGCCGCGGTGTTGGTGGCGTCCGCCTTGAGCGCGTTGCGGTAGGCGAGGCTGGCGCGATCGACCAGGTTCTGGGCCTCATACAATTCGCCCAAGGTCGCCTGCACACCCGCGTCCTGGGCGCCCGCACCGCGCATGCCTTTGGCGACGCCCTGCATCACCTCCAGCGCTTCATCGTAGCGTTTCAGATCTTTCAATGTGAGTGCCAGACTGACCTGCGCCTCATTGAACGTTGGTTGTTCCACGAGCGCCATTCGAAATGCCTCGGCAGCCCGCTCCAGATCCCCGGCCTCACGCCGAATAAGCCCAAGTCGGTAATGATTCGTTGCGCGATCGGGTTGCAGCTTCAGGGCCTGCTCCATCAACCCAGCCGCCTTAGCGAAGTCATGTTTTTCGTAGGCAATGGTGGCCAACACCACCAGGACTTCTTCGTTCGACTCCACGCGCCGCGCGAGCTCCGCGGTGCGTTCGGCCTCGTCAAGACGCCCCAGTTGAAAATAGACCCGCGCCAGCATCAGGTTGGCGGGCGCCGAGTTGGGGTTGGTCTCCAGGACCCCCAAGAGCGTCTCGATCGCTTGTTGCGGCTGCCCCTGAGCCAAGTAGTCCTGGCCACGCGCGACCAGACTTGCCTCTGACGCGCACCCCATAGGTAGGAGCACGACCGCCATCAACACCGCAAGGAGGATATGAACCCACCGGCCACTCATCGTCGGCAATGCTTATAGCGCAGCCTGAGGCTGCTGAGAACCTTTCGCATTCGTAATCTGTGAGTGCATTCACGGCCGACCTTGGTGTAGCATCCCAGCCAACGTTGGGGGCGACTTTCTCAACTGCGAACTAGAATTCTCACCCCGACCTGGCGTCCATAGTCTCGGGACGTTCGAGTCGCACGCAAGCACAGAGGAGGAGAGCGATGATGCGGAGCAGATGGAATCTTTTGGCAGTTGGCTTGGTCACCCTTTGGGCAAGCATGGCCGGTGCCCAAGACACAGCCGTAACTCAAGCCGTTGGGCATGGCAAAATCGACTATTCCAACAAGACCGTCACCACCACCGGCAGCGGTGCCCCCAATCTCAAGGCCGCTAACGTCGCCGTGGCGCGCCTGGGCGCCGAGCGGGCCGCCAAAATGGACGCGTTGCGAAACATCCTTGAGGCCGTCAAAGGGGTGCGCATCAGCTCCAACAAAACCGCGGGCGCGGCCATGGAAGAGATCCCGGCGCTCAGCGCGAAGGTCGAAGGGATTGTTAAGAATTTCAAGATCTTGGACACCAAGTACTACTCCGATGGCGGCGTCGACGTCATCGTGCAGGTGCCCTTGGACGGCGTGTTGCTAGAAACCATGGTCGCCCAAGCTGGCACCAACCCAGCCAAAGCCGCTGCCGGCGAGGCCTTAGGCGGTATCACGGGGGTCGTCATCAATGCCAAAGGCTTGGGCGTGTTGCCGGCGTTGGCTCC